>NZ_DJTF01000138.1:0-20847 GCF_002438125.1 Pseudomonas sp. UBA6315 | reverse complement strand
CGCGACCTCAAGCGCGCCAAGTACACCGGCACCGAGCAGCAGCACCTGAAGGGCAACAACATCGCCCTGATCTTCGAAAAGACCTCGACCCGCACCCGCTGCGCCTTCGAAGTCGCCGCCTATGACCAGGGCGCCAACGTCACCTACATCGACCCCAACTCCTCGCAGATCGGCCACAAGGAAAGCATGAAGGACACCGCCCGCGTACTCGGGCGCATGTACGATGCCATCGAATACCGCGGCTTCAAGCAGGAAATCGTCGAAGAGCTAGCCAAGTTCGCCGGCGTCCCGGTGTTCAACGGCCTGACCGACGAATACCACCCGACCCAGATGATCGCCGACGTGCTGACCATGCGCGAGCACAGCGACAAGCCACTGCACGACATCAGCTACGCCTACCTGGGCGATGCCCGCAACAACATGGGCAACTCGCTGCTGCTGATCGGCGCCAAGCTCGGCATGGACGTGCGCATCGCCGCGCCGAAGGCGCTGTGGCCACATGACGACCTGGTCGAACGCTGCAAGAAATACGCGGAAGAAAGCGGTGCCCGCATCACCCTGACCGAAGACCCGAAAGCCGCGGTCAAGGGCGTTGACTTCGTGCACACCGACGTCTGGGTATCGATGGGCGAGCCGATCGAAGCCTGGGGCGAGCGCATCAAGCTGCTCAAGCCCTACCAGGTGAACAAGGAGCTGATGAAGTCCACCGGCAACCCACGCACCAAGTTCATGCACTGCCTGCCAGCGTTCCACAACTCCGAGACCAAGGTCGGCAAGCAGATCGCCGAACAGTACCCTGAGATGGCCAACGGCATCGAAGTGACCGACGACGTGTTCGAGTCGCCCGCCTGCATCGCCTTCGAGCAGGCGGAAAACCGCATGCACACCATCAAGGCGATCCTCGTCTCGACCCTGGCCGACCTCTGACGGCGCACCTCGCCCCCCTTGTGGGGGCGAGCTGCTTTCTCTTCTGCACATCCGCAAAGGACATTCCCCATGCGTATCGTTGTTGCATTGGGCGGCAACGCCCTGCTGCGCCGCGGCGAACCCATGACCGCTGACAACCAGCGCGCCAATATCCGCACCGCCGCCGAACAGATCGCCAAGGTTCACCCGGGCAACGAGCTGGTCATCGCCCACGGTAACGGCCCGCAAGTCGGCCTGCTGGCCCTCCAGGGCCTCTCCTACAAGCCGGACGAAGCCTACCCGCTGGACGTGCTGGGTGCCGAAACCGAGGGCATGATCGGCTACATGATCGAACAGGAGCTGGGCAACCTGCTGCCATTCGAAGTGCCGTTCGCCTCGTTGCTGACCCAGGTCGAAGTCGACCCTAACGACCCTGCCTTCAAAGACCCGACCAAGTTCATCGGCCCGGTCTACGACAAGGACGAAGCACTGCGCCTGGCCGACGAAAAGGGCTGGAAGGTCAAGCCCGACGGCGACAAGTACCGCCGGGTCGTGGCCAGCCCCAAGCCGATCCGTATCTTCGAGATCAAGCCGATCACCTGGCTGCTGGAACGCGGCACCGTGGTGATCTGCGCCGGCGGCGGTGGCATCCCCACCATGTACGACCCTGACAAGACCAAGCGCACCCTCAAGGGCATCGAAGCGGTGATCGACAAGGACCTGTGCTCGGCCCTGCTGGCCAGGGAACTGCGCGCTGACCTGCTGGTGATCGCCACCGACGTCGATGCCGCGTACATCGACTACAAGAAGCCAACCCAGAAAGCCATCGCCGAAGCGCACCCCGACGAGCTCGAGCGCCTGGGCTTTGCCGCCGGCTCCATGGGCCCGAAAGTCCAGGCAGCCTGCGAGTTCGCCCGCCTGACCGGCCGGGTGGCGGTGATTGGTTCGCTGGAGAACATCGAGAAGATCGTGCAAGGTACCGGCGGCACCCGCGTGAGCATCGCCAAGCCAGGAATCAGCTACCGTTGATTGCAGTAGGCGGGCACCTGGGTGCCCGCCATTTTCACCCTTTCGGAGATTCCGCCATGGCTAAGTACGAGCCCGGTCACGTGCACATCGAGCGCGACGCCCTCAATACCCTTGACCACAGCTACGACCTCAACATCGAGTACGAAGCGACCACGCTCGACCCCAAGGAAGGCCGTGGCATCCAGTTCCACATGCATGGCACCATCGAGGGCAAGCCGGTCGACGAGAAGTTCTTCCTGCCCAAGGACCAGGTACTGCCCAGCTTCCTGATGGTGCTGAGCCGCAAGGCCCAGTCCTACCTCGCACCGCCCAAGAAATTCGAGAACCTCAGCTCGCCGCACAAGCTCTACGACCTGATGTTCGAAGACATTCGCCACAAGCTGGACATGAAGTCCGGTGACGCGGTCAAGATCGATAGCCCCGAATAAGCCCCCAATCGCCGGCAAGCCGGCTCCCACAGGTACTGCGCTGAACCCAGGGCAGCGTAATACCTGTGGGAGCCGGCTTGCCGGCGATTAGGCTTCACCCATAACACCAAGGCATACTACCGCCCTCCTCCGGCAACCAGCCTGCCCTCTTCATGCGCATCCACGTCAGCTTCATCGACCGCGTCGGCATCACCCAGGAAGTCCTGGCCCTGCTCGGTGCCCGCCACCTCAACCTGGACGCCGTGGAGATGGTCCCGCCGAACGTCTACATCGACGCCCCGACCCTCAGCCCGGCCGTGCTCGAAGAGCTGCACGACGCGCTGTTCGAAGTGCAGGGCGTGCAGTCGGTGGACGTGGTCGACATCCTCCCCGGGCAACGCCGCCACCTGCAGCTCGATGCCCTGCTGGCCGCCATGAGCGACCCGGTGCTGGCGGTGGACAGCGCAGGCAAGGTGCTGCTGGCCAACCCCGCGCTGATCGCCCTGTGCGGCCGCGAATCGGCCGGGCGCTCGGTGGGTGAGCTGTTCAACGACGCCGGCCTGCTCCAGGCACTTTTGGACAACAACTTCCACCTGCCGATGCGCGAGATGCAGCTCAACGGCCAGAGCCTGCTGCTGGACGCCACGCCGATCACCAACGCCGGTGGCCTGCTCACCCTGTACCCGCCCAACCGCATGGGCGAACGCCTGTCGGCCTTGCACCACGACCACGCCGAAGGCTTCGACGCCTTGCTCGGCGACTCCCCGGCCATCCGCACCCTCAAGGCCCGCGCCCTGCGCGTGGCGGCGCTGGATGCGCCGCTGCTGGTGCATGGCGAGACCGGCACCGGCAAGGAGCTGGTGGCCCGCGCCTGCCACGCCATCAGCAGCCGCCATGCCGCGCCCTTCCTGGCCCTGAACTGCGCCGCCCTGCCCGAGAGCCTGGCCGAGAGCGAGCTGTTCGGCTATGCCCCCGGCGCCTTCACCGGCGCCCAGCGCGGCGGCAAGCCCGGGCTGATGGAGCTGGCCAACCAGGGCACGGTGTTTCTCGATGAAATCGGCGAGATGTCGCCCTACCTGCAGGCCAAGCTACTGCGTTTTCTCAGTGACGGCAGCTTTCGCCGGGTGGGCGGCGACCGCGAGGTGAAGGTCGATGTGCGCATCATCAGCGCCACCCACCGCGACCTTGAGCGCATGGTCGCCGAGGGCACCTTCCGCGAAGACCTGTTCTACCGCCTCAATGTGCTCAACCTGCAGGTGCCACCGCTGCGCGACCGTGGCCAGGACATCCTCATGCTGGCGCATTTTTTCATGCAGCAGGCCTGCACGCAGATCCAGCGCCCGCCCTGCCGGCTGACGCCCGCCACCCACTCGGCGCTGCTGGCCAACCCCTGGCCAGGCAACGTGCGCCAGCTGCAGAACGTGATCTTCCGCGCGGCAGCGATTTGCGAAGGCAACCTGGTGGACATCGGCGACCTGGACATCGCCGGCACCTCGGTGGCGCGCGGCCAGGATGGTGAGGTGGCGAGCCTGGAGCAGGCAGTGGGCGATTTCGAGCGCGAGTTGCTGCAGCGCCTGTATGCCAGCTACCCCTCGACGCGGCAGTTAGCCGGGCGCTTGCAGACCTCGCATACCGCGATTGCGCAACGCTTGCGCAAATACGGCATCCCCAAAGCTAATTCCTGATTTTCTACAGCTTTTTCCTACACATATTTGGCCATCACCCCCGCGAAAATGGAGGCACCGTTCACGCCCGAATACAACAAAGAGTTACAGAATGCTTGAGCTTGATTTCTATGGAACGCTGGTCGCCGCATCGCTGGTACTTCTCCTCGGACGCGGCCTTGTCGCACGCATCCATTTCCTGCGCATCTACAACATCCCCGAACCTGTAGCGGGCGGCCTGGTGGTTGCCCTGGTGCTGCTGGGCCTGCGCGGCTTCGATGTGCAGGTGCAGTTCGACACCTCGCTGCAATCACCACTGATGCTGGCCTTCTTCGCCACCATCGGCCTGAACGCCGACCTTGCCAGCCTGAAGAAAGGCGGCCGCGTGGTGGCCATTTTCCTCTTTGCCGTTACCGGCCTTCTGCTGGTGCAGAACGCCATGGGCATCGGGCTGGCCAAGGCGCTGGGCCTCGACCCCCTGATGGGCCTGCTGTCCGGCTCGGTTTCCCTGTCGGGCGGCCATGGCACAGGCGCTGCGTGGGGGGCGACCTTCAGCGAGAAATATGGCCTGGCCTCGGCGTCGGAGCTGGCATTGGCGGCCGCAACCTTCGGCCTGGTGCTGGGCGGCCTGATTGGTGGCCCCGTCGCCCGCCTGCTCATGAGCCGGGTGCAGGCGCCGGGGCTGGACCAGCCAACCCCGCACTTGCCCAAAGGGTTCGAGCAGCCGAACAAGGAGCGCTTGATCACGCCGTTCTCGATGGTCGAATCGCTGGCCCTGATTTCGGTCAGCCTGATGGGCGGCTCCGTGCTCAACGGCCTGCTGCTAGGCACGCCCTTTGAATTGCCGACCTTCGTCTGCGTGCTGTTCGTGGGCGTGCTGCTGCGAAACGGGCTGGCGATGTTCGGCCTGTACCAGGTGTTCGAGCGGGAAGTGTCGGTACTGGGCAACGTCAGCCTGTCGCTGTTCCTGGCCATTGCCCTGATGTCGCTGAAACTGTGGGACCTGGCTGCACTGGCGTTGCCGTTCTTCATCATCCTGGCCGTGCAGACGCTGGTGATGGCGCTGTTCGCCATCTTCGTCACGTTCAGGCTCATGGGCAGCAACTACGACGCCGCCGTGCTCGCGGCAGGGCATTGCGGCTTCGGCCTGGGGGCGACACCGACGGCCATCGCCAACATGCAGGCCGTGACCCAACGCTACGGCCCTTCGCATATCGCCTTCCTGGTCGTGCCGATGGTGGGCGCCTTCTTCATCGACATCATCAACGTGATCGTGATCAAGCTCTACCTCGCCCTGCCCTTCTTCACCGTCCTGTAAAGCCCTCTTCACACCTATGTATCGATTTCACTACATTGTATTGAAATCGATACAACCCCTCTCCGGCACCCACAGCCAAGGGTTTGATCCTCAAACCCTTTTCTGGCCCACGCATTCCGTATCGATTTCATTCCACTCAAAAGCAGCAACACTCGCAAATAATTTATAAATATATGATTTATATGGCTTTTTTGTAGATGGCCGAGATATTGCTTGAAGGAATCCCAACCCAAGAGCGCGAACCCACCGCGCCCAACGCCCTGCCCCTTGAGGATTCCCCATGAGCGAGTTGCGTTTCACTGAAGATCACGAATGGCTGCGCACCGAGGCCGACGGCAGTGTCACCGTGGGCATCACCGCCTACGCCCAGAACGCCCTGGGCGATGTGGTCTTCGTGCAACTGCCGGAGCTGCAGCAGTACGACAAAGGCGCTGAAGTCTCCACCGTCGAATCGGTGAAGGCCGCCAGCGGCGTGTACATGCCCCTGGAAGGTGAAGTGCTGGCCGTCAACGAAGCCCTCAACGACAGCCCCGAGCTGGTCAACGAAGACCCGCTGGGCGAAGGCTGGTTCTTCCGCTTCAAGCCCGCCAACAGCCAGGCAGTGGCCGCCCTGCTCGACCAGGACGCCTACGACCGCCTGATCAAAGCCAACGACGACGCCTGAGGAATTCGCCATGACCACTAACCTCGGCACCGCCAACGAATTCATCGCGCGCCACATCGGCCCGCGCGCCGCTGACGAACAGGCCATGCTGGCCACCCTGGGCTTCGACTCGCTGGACGCCATGAGCGCCGCCGTCATCCCCGACAGCATCAAGGGCACCAGCGTGCTCGGCAGCGAAGACGGCCAGAGCGAAGCCGATGCACTGGCCGCCCTGAAGGCCATTGCCGGCAACAACCAGCTGTTCAAGAACTACATCGGCCAGGGCTACTACAACACCCACACCCCGGCACCGATCCTGCGCAATCTGCTGGAAAACCCGGCCTGGTACACCGCCTACACCCCGTACCAGCCAGAAATTTCCCAGGGCCGCCTGGAAGCGCTGCTGAACTTCCAGACGCTGATCAGCGACCTGACCGGCCTGCCGATCGCCAACGCCTCGCTGCTCGACGAAGCGACCGCCGCCGCCGAAGCCATGACCTTCTGCAAGCGCCTGTCGAAGAACAAGGCCAGCCATGCCTTCTTCGCCTCCGTGCACTGCCACCCACAGACCCTCGACGTGCTGCGCACCCGCGCCGAACCCCTGGGCATCGAAATCGTGGTGGGCGACGAGCGCGAGCTCGGCGATGTGAGCGCCTTCTTCGGCGCCCTGCTGCAATACCCTGCCAGCAACGGTGAAGTGTTCGACTACCGCGAACTGGTGCAGCGCCTGCACGCCGCCAACGCCCTGGTGGCCGTGGCCGCCGACCTGCTGGCCCTGACCCTGCTGACCCCGCCGGGCGAATTCGATGCCGACGTGGCCATCGGCAGCGCCCAGCGCTTTGGTGTACCGCTGGGCTTCGGTGGCCCGCACGCCGCCTACTTCGCCACCCGCGACGCCTTCAAGCGCGACATGCCGGGCCGCCTGGTCGGAGTGTCGATCGACCGCTTCGGCAAGACCGCCCTGCGCCTGGCCATGCAGACCCGCGAGCAACACATCCGCCGCGAAAAGGCCACCAGCAACATCTGCACCGCCCAGGTGCTGCTGGCCAACATCGCCAGCATGTACGCCGTGTACCACGGCCCGCAAGGCCTCAAGCGCATTGCCCAGCGCACCCACGCGCTGACCGCGATCCTTGCCGCCGGCCTGAAAACCCTGGGCATCGAGGTGCTGGGTGACACCGCCTTCGACACCCTGACCCTGGCCACCGGCAGCGCCACCGCCAGCCTGCACGCCAAGGCCCGTGAGCAGCGCATCAACCTGCGCCAGATCGACGCCGGCTCGCTGGGCCTGTCGCTTGACGAAACCACCACCCAGGCCGATGTCGAGGCCCTGTGGCAAGTCTTCGCCAACGGCCAGGCACAACCTGACTTCGCCAGCCTGGCCGCCAGCACCGCCTCGCGCCTGCCAGCCGCCCTGCTGCGCCAGTCGGCGATCCTCGAGCACCCGGTGTTCAACCGCTACCACAGCGAAACCGAGCTGATGCGCTACCTGCGCCGCCTGGCCGACAAGGACCTGGCGCTGGACCGCAGCATGATCCCGCTGGGTTCGTGCACCATGAAGCTCAACGCCGCCAGCGAAATGATCCCGGTGACCTGGGCCGAATTCGGCAACCTGCACCCGTTCGCCCCGGCCGAGCAGAGCCAGGGCTACCTGCAGATGACCCAGGAGCTGGAAGGGATGCTGTGCGCCGCCACCGGCTACGACGCCGTGTCGCTGCAGCCCAACGCAGGCTCCCAGGGCGAGTACGCCGGCCTGCTGGCGATCCGCGCCTACCACCGCAGCCGCGGCGAAGGCCACCGCGACATCTGCCTGATCCCGTCCTCGGCCCACGGCACCAACCCTGCGACCGCGCACATGGCCGGCATGCGTGTGGTGGTCACTGCCTGTGACGCCCGCGGCAACGTCGATGTCGAAGACCTGCGGGCCAAGGCCATCGAACACCGCGAGCGCCTGGCCGCGATCATGATCACCTACCCGTCGACCCACGGCGTGTTCGAGGAAGCGATCGGCGAGATCTGCGCGATCATCCACGACAACGGCGGCCAGGTTTACATCGACGGCGCCAACATGAACGCCATGGTCGGCCTGTGCGCCCCGGGCAAGTTCGGCGGCGACGTGTCGCACCTGAACCTGCACAAGACCTTCTGCATCCCCCACGGCGGTGGCGGCCCGGGCGTCGGCCCGATCGGCGTCAAGTCGCACCTGGCGCCGTTCCTGCCGGGCCACGCCCAGCTGGAAAACCGCGAAGGCGCCGTGTGCGCCGCACCGTTCGGCAGCGCCAGCATCCTGCCGATCACCTGGATGTACATTCGCATGATGGGCGGTGCCGGGCTCAAGCGCGCTTCGCAGATGGCGATCCTCAACGCCAACTACATCGCCCGCCGCCTGGAAGAGCACTATCCTGTGCTGTACACCGGCGGCAATGGCCTGGTCGCCCACGAATGCATCCTCGACCTGCGCCCGCTCAAGGACACCAGCGGCATCAGCGTCGACGACGTGGCCAAGCGCTTGATCGACTTCGGCTTCCACGCCCCGACCATGTCCTTCCCGGTGGCGGGCACGCTGATGATCGAACCGACCGAAAGCGAGTCCAAGGAAGAACTCGACCGCTTCTGCGCGGCCATGATCCAGATCCGCGAAGAGATTCGCGCCGTGGAGAACGGCAGCCTGGACAAGGACGACAACCCGCTGAAGAACGCCCCGCACACTGCGGCCGAGCTGGTTGGCGAATGGGCCCATGGCTACAGCCGCGAGCAGGCGGTGTACCCACTGCCGAGCTTGGTGGAAAGCAAGTACTGGCCGCCGGTCGGGCGGGTCGACAACGTGTTTGGTGACCGCAACCTGGTCTGTGCCTGCCCGTCGATCGAGAGCTATCAGGACGCCTGACCTGACTGGCTTGCCGGCTCCCACAGGCGCCGCGCCGTGCATGTGGGAGCCGGCTCGCCGGCGATGGGCTGCGCAGCAGCCCCAATCGGCTTAACCAGGAGGAACCACCATGTCCCTGAGTGTCTTCGACCTGTTCAAGATCGGCATCGGCCCCTCCAGCTCCCACACGGTCGGCCCGATGCGCGCCGCTGCGCGCTTTGCCGAAGGCCTGCGGCGCGACGGCCTGTTGGCCAGCACCGCCAGCGTCAAGGCCGAGCTGTATGGCTCGCTGGGAGCCACCGGCAAGGGCCATGGCAGCGACAAGGCGGTATTGCTCGGCCTGGAAGGCGAGCACCCGGATACCGTCGACACCGAAGCCATTCCCGCCCGCCTGCAGGCGATCCGCGCCAGCGGCCAGCTGCGCCTGCTCGGCGAGCACGCCATCGCCTTCGTTGAAAAACAGCACCTGGCGATGATCCGCAAGCCACTGGCCTATCACCCCAATGGCATGATCTTCCGCGCCTTCGACAGCGCCGGCCTGCAGATCCGCAGCCGCGAGTACTACTCGGTGGGTGGCGGTTTCGTGGTCGATGAAGATGCCGCCGGCCACGACCGCATCGTCGAGGACAGCACCCCGCTCACCTACCCGTTCAAGACCGCCAAGGAGCTGCTCGGGCATTGCACCGCGCAACAGTTGTCGGTGAGCCAGGTGATGCTGGCCAACGAGGCCGCCTGGCGCCCGGAGGCCGAGACCCGCGCCGGCCTGCTGCGCATCTGGCAGGTGATGCAGGACTGCGTCCAGGCCGGTTACCGCCATGAAGGCATCCTGCCGGGCGGGCTGAAGGTCAAGCGCCGCGCCCCGGCGCTGTATCGCCAGCTCAGCCAGCACCCGGAAGCCAACCTGCGCGATGCACTGACGGTACTCGACTGGGTCAACCTCTACGCGCTGGCGGTCAATGAAGAAAACGCCTACGGCGGGCGTGTGGTCACAGCGCCCACCAATGGCGCGGCCGGCATCGTCCCGGCAGTGCTGCACTACTACATGCGCTTCGTGCCGGGCGCCAGCGAGGACGGGGTGGTGCGCTTTCTGCTCACCGCTGCCGCGATCGGCATCCTGTACAAGGAAAACGCCTCGATCTCCGGGGCCGAGGTCGGCTGCCAGGGCGAGGTCGGAGTGGCCTGCTCGATGGCCGCCGGCGCCTTGTGCGAAGTGATGGGCGGCACCGTGCAGCAGGTCGAGAACGCCGCCGAGATCGGCATGGAACACAACCTCGGCCTGACCTGCGACCCGATTGGCGGGCTGGTACAGGTGCCGTGCATCGAGCGCAACGCCATGGGCTCGGTGAAGGCCATCAACGCGGTGCGCATGGCCCTGCGCGGCGACGGGCAACACTTCGTGTCGCTCGACAAGGTGATCCGCACCATGCGCCAGACCGGCGCCGACATGAAAAGCAAATACAAGGAGACCGCCCGCGGCGGTCTGGCCGTCAACATCATCGAATGTTGACCCGACAATAAAACCAAGGAGTCCTTGATGTCCGAAACACTGCAAAAGACCCCGCTGCACGCCCTGCACCTGGAACTGGGCGCACGCATGGTGCCGTTCGCCGGCTTCGACATGCCGGTGCAGTACCCGCTGGGCGTGCTCAAGGAGCACCTGCACACCCGCGATCAGGCTGGCCTGTTCGACGTCTCGCACATGGGCCAGATCATCCTGCGCGGCAAGGACGCTGCCCAGGCCCTGGAAACCCTGGTGCCGGTGGACATCGTCGACCTGCCGGTGGGCATGCAGCGCTACGCCATGTTCACCAACGAGCAAGGCGGCATCCTTGACGACCTGATGGTCGCCAACCTGGGTGACGACACCCTGTTCCTGGTGGTCAACGCCGCCTGCAAGGACCAGGACCTGGCCCACCTGCAACAGCACATCGCCAGCCGCTGCGAAGTCCAGCCGCTGTTCGAACAGCGCGCCCTGCTCGCCCTGCAAGGCCCGGCTGCGGCCAAGGTGCTCGCGCGCCTGGCGCCGGAAGTGGCCGGCATGACCTTCATGCAGTTCCGTCCGGTCAGCCTGCTCGGCCAGGACTGCTTCATCAGCCGCTCGGGTTACACCGGCGAAGACGGTTACGAAATCTCGGTGCCGGTCGACGCCGCCGAAGCCCTTGCACGCCGCCTGCTGGCCGAGCCCGAGGTGCAACCGATCGGCCTGGGTGCCCGCGACTCGCTGCGCCTGGAAGCCGGCCTGTGCCTGTACGGCCACGACATGGACACCCACACCACGCCGATCGAGGCCAGCCTGCTCTGGGCGATCTCCAAGGTACGCCGCGCCGACGGCGCCCGCGCCGGTGGCTTCCCCGGTGCCGAGGCGATCTTCGCCCAGCAGCAACAGGGTGTGGCACGCAAGCGCGTCGGCTTGCTGCCGCAGGAACGCACCCCGGTGCGCGAAGGCGCCGAGATTGTCGATGCAACTGACAAAGTGGTCGGCAAAGTGTGCAGTGGCGGCTTCGGCCCGACACTCGGTGCACCGCTTGCGATGGGCTATGTCGATATCGAACATGGCGCAATCGATACACCACTGTTTGCCAGGGTGCGCGGTAAGAAGGTGGCTTTGAAAGTCAGCAAAATGCCTTTTGTTCCGCAACGTTACTATCGCGGTTGAAGGCACCGTGTGAGGTTTTCTGGCAGGTTCGCGATATTCGATTTCGAACCTGCCCAATAACTTTTGAACACGGCGCCAGGCCAGGCAGCATGCCGTTTCCAACAAACTGTTCGGTCACTGGAAAAAGCCTGATTTTCCAGACGACCAAGGGCTTGTTTTTTTCGCGGGAGTTGGCGTAGAGTCACTTCACTGTGTTTGCATGGGTCGCAACAGTTCGTGACCTGGGCCAGTAGCCGCAATCTGCTACAACCCGTTCGACGTCTCTTACTTTCCTGCAACCCAGCCCAGTACTCTTTCACTCTTATATAACGTGAAAGAAACTGTCATTAAAATTCAAGCTTCATAGGAAATAAGACAATGGCTGAGCGTCAGAACGGTACCGTCAAGTGGTTCAATGACGAAAAAGGTTACGGTTTCATCACCCCAGAAAGCGGTGCTGATCTGTTCGTGCACTTCCGCGCCATCGAAGGCAACGGTTTCAAGAGCCTGAAAGAAGGCCAGAAAGTCACCTTCGAAGCAGTCCAGGGCCAGAAAGGCATGCAGGCTGACAAGGTTCAGGTCCTCGGCTAAGCCGCTCGAGACTTCGAAAGAAAGCCCCTGCCCAGTGCAGGGGCTTTTTTTTGCCCGTAGAATACCGGCTTCGCCATTCGGAGCCGTTTTGCATGTCCAAGCCTCTGCTCTCACCCCAGGGTGATTTCCCACCGGTCGGCCTTGGCCGGCGCCTGGCGGCGATGTTTTATGACTTTTTGCTGTGCACGGCGCTGCTGATCGTGACTGCCGGTGCCTACAAGATGATCCAGATGGCAATCATCGGCGAAGCCCGCATGCGCGAGCTGACCGAAGCCGGCGCGCTGGACGGCGACCCGCTGCTTTCCACGGTCTTGTTGTTCGTGCTGTTTGGCTTCTTTGCCAAGTTCTGGACCCATGGCGGGCAGACGCTGGGCATGCAGGTGTGGGGCGTGCGGGTGCAGAACGCCGATGGCAGCGCCATCAGCCTGTGGCAGGCGCTGCTGCGTTTCGTGGTCTCGATCGCCTCGTGGCTGTGCCTGGGGCTGGGCTTCTTCTGGTCGTTGATCGACAAGCGCCAGCGTGGCTGGCATGACATCTATTCGGAAACCCAGCTGGTGCGGGTGCCCAAGCGCAATAAATAGCCGTAAGCAGCTGCCCATGAAAAAGCCGACCCTGAGGTCGGCTTTTTCATTGCAGCCAGGCCATCATCCCGCCCGGCGCAGCAACCACACCCCGGCCAGGGCACAGACCCCTGCCGGAATCACCACCGCCAACAGCGGCGGGAAGCCGAACACCTGGCTCGAAGGGCCCAGCAGGTCGCCGGCGATGCGGAACACGAAGCCCACCAGTACCCCGGTGAACACCCGCTGGCCGAGGGTTACCGAACGCAGCGGCCCGAAAATGAAGGAAATCGCCATCAGAACCAGCGCCGCCGTCACCATCGGCTGCAGCACCTTGGTCCAGAACGCCAGCCAGTAGCGGGAGTTGTTCAGGCCCTGGTCGGACAGGTAGTGGATGTAGTCCCACAGCCCGCTGATGGACAGCGACTCCGGCGCCAGGATCACCGTGTTCAGCAGCTCTGGCGTGACCGACACGTCCCAGCGCTCCTCGGGGGCCTTGACCACTTCGGTATGGTCGCCACGGAAGTAGGTGGTGCTGACATCGCTGAGCAGCCAGTGGTCCTGGTTGTACTGGGCACGGCGGGCGAAGCTCGAGGTGACGATCTTGCGATCGCTATCGAAGCGGTAGCGGGTCACCCCCAGCAGCAGGCCATTGGGCTGCACGGCGTTGATGTGCACGAACTCCTCGCCCTGGCGGTGCCACATGCCGCGTTTGGAGCTCTGCGCCTCACCACCGCCCTGGGCCAGGGAACGGTCGGCCTGGGCCTTGTTCTCGGTGACCGGGGCCACGTATTCGCCGATCAGCACGCCGACCAGCATCAGCACCAGCATCGGCTTCATCACCGCCCAGACGATACGCCCGATGGACACACCGGCGGCGCGCATGATGGTCAGCTCGCTGTTGCTGGCCAGGCTGCCCAGGCCGATCAGGCAGCCGATCAGCGCGGCCATCGGCAGCATGTCGTACAGGCGCCGCGGTGCGGTCAGCAACACGAAGCTGCCGGCGTCCATCACGGTATAGGTATCGCTCAGGTCGCTCATCTCATCGATGAAGGCAAACAGCGAAGCCAGGCCGAGGATGATCCCCAGCACGGCGAGGATGGCCAGCAGCACGCTCTGGCCGATGTAGCGATCGAGCTTAGCCACGGGCCACCTCCGCACGATGCGCGGCCATCTTCAGGCGCAGCGGTTCCCAGTACATCAGGCCAAGGCCGATCAACAGGAACAGGGCGTGCACCCACCACAGCCCCAGGGCGATCGGCAACTTGCCCTTTTCCAGGGCGCCGCGAGCGGAAATCAGCATTGTCAGGTAGGCCATGTACAGAAGAATCGCCGGCAACAGCTTGAGGAAGCGGCCTTGGCGCGGGTTGACCCTGGCCAGCGGCACCGCCAGCAGGGTCACGACGAATACCAGGATCGGCAGCGAGATACGCCATTGCAGCTCGGCACGCTCGCGCAGGCCGTCGCTGCCGAACAGCTCGGAGGTCGGGATCGCTTCGCGTTCGGTCACTTCCTCGCTGACTTCAGGCTTGGGCAGCAGCACGCCGTAGGTGTCGTACTTGATGGCGCGGTAGTCGGCCTGGCCGGGGTTGCCGTCGTAGCGGTAGCCGTTTTGCAGGACCAGGTAGCGGTTGCCGTCGGCCTGCACTTCCTGATGGCCTTTTTCGGCGACCAGCACCGAAGGTGCGCGGTCCTTGGTCTTGTCCTGGTTGAAGCGCTTCTCGGAGATGAACACCCCGGCAAGGTTGCTGCGGTCATCGGACAGCTCTTCGGTGTAGGTCACCCGCGAGCCATCGCGCAGGGTCTGGAAGCGCCCGGGCACCAGGGTGTCGAACTCGGTCAGGGCGTCCTGCTGGCTGATGATCTGCTGCACCTGGGCCACGCCCAGCGGTGCCAGGCTCAGGCTCAGCCAGGCGACCAGCAGGGCGACCAGCGCAGCCGGTGCCATGGTCAGGCCGAGCAGGCGCTGCTGGCTCATGCCGGTGGCCGACAGCACGGTCATTTCGCTTTCCAGGTACAACCGGCCGTAGGCCAGCAGGATGCCGAGGAACAGCCCCAGTGGCAGGATCAGTTGCAAGAAGCCCGGCAGGCGGAAACCCATGATCAGAAACAGCACGCTCGGGTCGAGCACGCCCTGGGCCGCCTGGGCCAGGTACTTGATGAAGCGCCCGCTCATGATGATCACCAGCAGCACGGCGCTGACGGCGCTCAAGGTCAACAGGACCTCGCGGGACAGATAACGAAAGACGATCAAGCCAGACACTCCTGGGTTGTCAGGGGCGGATTGCCAAACAAAGGCTTACGACAGCCAAGACCAATGTCGGTTCGCCGGGGGCGAACCTCCATGTAAAGTGCGCGCATTATCCTGTGATTGGCCGCGCCTGTCACTTGGCCACGCATGAAGGTGGACAACGGGGTTGTCAGCACGCTTGCCAGAGGCTCAAACTGGCAGCTTTTCCACTGGTCCGCGAGCACGCGGCCAGGCCCGTCCAGAGCGCGAGACATCCAAGCGCCAACTGCATCGATCATTCGGGGACCCTGACATGGAACTGGTTGTAAAAAGCGTAGCCGCTGCATCCGTAAAAACCGCCACATTGGTTGTCCCGGTGGGTGAAGGCCGCAAGCTCGGCGCCGTTGCCAAGGCCGTCGACCAGGCTTGCGAAGGCGCCATCAGCGCCGTGCTCAAGCGCGGCGACCTAGCCGGCAAGCCTGGCCAGACCCTGCTGCTGCAAAGCCTGCCGGGCCTGAAGGCCGAGCGCGTGCTGCTGGTCGGCGCCGGCAAGGACGACGCCCTCGGCGATCGCACCTTCCGCAAGCTGGTGGCCAGCGTGGCCGGTGTGCTCAAGGGCCTGAACGGCAGTGACGCGGTGCTGGCGCTGGACGATATCGCGGTGAGCAACCGTGATGGCCACTACGGCAAGTACCGCCTGCTGGCCGAGACCCTGCTGGACGGCGAATACGTGTTCGACCGCTTCAAGAGCCAGAAGGCCGAGCCTCGCGCACTGAAGAAAGTCACCCTGCTGGCCGACAAGGCCGGGCAGGCCGAGGTCGAGCGCGCCGTCAAGCACGCCAGCGCCATCGCCACCGGCATGGCCTTCACCCGCGACCTGGGCAACCTGCCGCCAAACCTGTGCCACCCGAGCTTCCTGGCCGAGCAGGCCAAGGACCTGGGCAAGGCGCACAAGGGCCTGAAGGTCGACGTGCTGGACGAGAAGAAGATCAAGGACCTGGGCATGGGCGCGTTCTACGCCGTGGGCCAGGGCAGCGAGCAGCCGCCACGCCTGATCGTGCTGAACTACCAGGGCGCCAAGAAGGCTGACAAGCCGTTCGTGCTGGTGGGCAAGGGCATCACCTTCGACACCGGCGGCATCAGCCTGAAGCCGGGCGCCGGCATGGACGAGATGAAATACGACATGTGCGGCGCCGCCAGCGTGTTCGGCACCCTGCGCGCCGTGCTCGAGCTGCAGCTGCCGATCAACCTGGTGTGCCTGCTGGCCTGCGCCGAGAACATGCCCAGCGGCGGCGCCACCCGCCCAGGCGACATCGTCACCACCATGAGCGGGCAGACCGTGGAAATCCTCAACACCGACGCCGAAGGCCGCCTGGTGCTGTGCGACACCCTGACCTACGCCGAGCGCTTCAAGCCGCAAGCGGTGATCGACATCGCCACCCTGACCGGTGCCTGCATCGTCGCCCTGGGCAGCCACACCTCTGGCCTGATGGGCAACAACGATGCACTGGTCAACCAGCTGCTGGACGCCGGCAAGCGCGCCGACGACCGCGCCTGGCAGCTGCCGCTGTTCGATGAGTACCAGGAGCAGCTGGACAGCCCGTTCGCCGACATGGGCAACATCGGTGGGCCAAAGGCCGGCACCATCACCGCGGGCTGCTTCCTGTCGCGCTTCGCCAAGGCCTATGACTGGGCGCACCTGGACATCGCCGGCACCGCCTGGATCAGCGGCGGCAAGGACAAGGGCGCCACCGGCCGCCCCGTGCCGATGCTGACCCAGTACCTGCTGGACCGTGCCGGCGCCTGATGGCGCAAGACCGGTGGCGCCTGAACGCGCCACCGGTCGGCAGACACCACCATGAGCCAAGTCGATTTCTACATCCTGCCCACCGACTCGCTGTCGGCACGGCTGGATTTCGCCTGCAAGCTGTGCGAGAAGGCCTGGCGCCTCGGCCACCGGGTCTACCTGCACTGCCAGGACGCCGAACAGCGCCAGGCACTGGACCTGCGCCTGTGGCACTTCAAGGGTGAGGCCTTCGTCCCCCACGACCTGGCCGAGGCGCATGCCGATGCCGCCGTGGCCCTGGGCCTGGGCGCCGATGCCGGTGAACACCGCGACCTGCTGATCAACCTGGGTGCCGATGTGCCCGCGTTCGTCGGCCAGTTCCAGCGGGTTGCCGAGATCGTGGTCGAGGAGCCAGGCATCCGCCAGTCGGCCCGTGAACGATTCCGTTTCTACCGCGAACAGGGCTATGCTCTGCAAGACCACCGCTTACAGCGACTTTAATGACGATGGACAAGCCCTCCGCCCTACCCGATTCCGCCCATCTGCTCGACGACCTGGAGTCGATTCGCCAACTGCTGGGTGATGCCGACCTGCAGCCGCCGTTGTTGACCGAGACGGTCGAGCAGATTCCACTGCTGCTGGACACGCCTGCCGGCAATGCCGCGCCGGCACCTGAGCCGCTCAAGGCCGAGCCCGAGCCCGAAGACGACCCGCAGACCCGCCGCCAGGACACCTTGCTGCACCTGGAGGCCGAACTGCGCGCGGCGGCGCAGCTGATCATGCAGGACGTGATCAACGACTTCACCCCGCATATCGAGACCGAGATCAAGCGCCGCCTGGATGCGCGCATCGAGCGGCTGATCCAGCGCTCCGAATAAGCCCTGACGGCCTCATCGCCGGCAAGCCGGCTCCCACAGATAAAGCACCAGGCCCCAGTGCGATGGTGAACCTGTGGGAGCCGGCTTGCCGGCGATGGCGCCCTGGCAACTCAAGTACAGCTGTCGCCTGCGGCCCCCACCTTGGTTATACTTCCCGGCTTTCCCGAATTAATGCCATAGGGTCCCGCCGCGCATGGATAAGACCTACCAGCCGCACGCCATCGAAACTTCCTGGTACAACACCTGGGAGTCCGAGAACTATTTCGCCCCGCAAGGTGCAGGTGAGTCCTACACCATCATGATCCCGCCACCGAACGTGACGGGCAGCCTGCACATGGGCCACGGTTTCAACAACGCGATCATGGACGCCCTGATCCGTTTCCGCCGCATGCAGGGCCGCAACACCCTGTGGCAGCCGGGTACCGACCACGCCGGTATCGCCACTCAGATGCTGGTCGAGCGCCAGCTCGAAGCCAAGGGCCAGAACCGCCACGACCTGGGCCGCGAAGCCTTCCTCGACAAGGTCTGGGAATGGAAAGAGCAGTCCGGTGGCAACATCAGCCGGCAGATCCGCCGCCTGGGCTCGTCGGTCGACTGGAGCCGCGAGCGCTTCACCATGGACGACGGCCTGTCCGAAGCGGTCAAGGAAGCCTTCGTGCGCCTGCACGAAGACGGCCTGATCTACCGCGGCAAGCGCCTGGTCAACTGGGACACCAAGCTGCACACGGCAATCTCCGACCTCGAAGTGGAAAACCACGACGAGAAGGGCCACCTGTGGAACCTGCGCTACCCGCTGGCCGACGGCGCCAAGACCGCCGAAGGCAAGGACTACCTGGTTGTCGCCACCACCCGCCCGGAAACCCTGCTGGGTGACGCCGCGGTCGCGGTCAACCCGACCGACGAGCGCTACCAGGCGCTGATCGGCAAGTTCGTGGTACTGCCGCTGGTCGGCCGTCGCATCCCGATCGTCGCCGACGACTACTGCGACCCGGAATTCGGCACCGGCTGCGTGAAGATCACCCCAGCCCACGACTTCAACGACTATGAAGTCGGCAAGCGCCACAACCTGCCGCTGCTCAACATCTTCGACAAGAACGCCCTGGTGCTGCCCGCCGCCCAGGCCTTCAACCTCGACGGCAGCGTCAACGAGCAGGTCGACACCAGCCTGCCTGCCCAGTACGCCGGCCTCGACCGCTTCGTCGCGCGCAAGCAGATCGTTGCCGACCTGGATGCCCAGGGCCTGCTGGTCAGCATCGATGACCACGCGCTGAAGGTACCCAAGGGCGACCGCTCCGGCACCGTCATCGAGCCGTGGCTGACCGACCAGTGGTACGTCTCCACCAAGCCGCTGGCCGAGCCTGCGATCGCTGCCGTGGAAGACGGCCGCATCCAGTTCGTGCCCAAGCAGTACGAGAACATGTACTTCTCCTGGATGCGTGACATCCAGGACTGGTGCATCAGCCGCCAGCTGTGGTGGGGCCACCGCATTCCGGCCTGGTACGACGAAGCCGGCCAGGTCTACGTCGGCCGTGACGAGCAAGAAGTCCGCGCCAAGCACAACCTGGGCGCCGACGTGGTGCTGCGCCAGGACGACGACGTGCTCGACACCTGGTTCAGTTCGGGCCTGTGGACCTTCTCCACCCTGGGCTGGCCACAGCAGACCGAGTTCCTCAAGACCTTCCACTCCACCGACGTGCTGGTCACCGGCTTCGACATCATCTTCTTCTGGGTTGCGCGCATGATCATGCTGACCATGCACCTGATCAAGAACGAGGATGGCACCCCGCAGGTGCCGTTCAAGACCGTGTACGTGCACGGCCTGGTGCGCGATGGCCAGGGCCAGAAGATGTCCAAGTCCAAGGGCAACGTCCTTGACCCGCTGGACATCGTCGACGGCATCACCCTCGACGCCCTGCTGGAAAAACGCACCAGCGGCATGATGCAGCCCAAGCTCGCCGAGAAGATCGCCAAGCAGACCAAGGCCGAGTTCCCCGAAGGCATCGCCAGCTACGGCACCGACGCCCTGCGCTTCACCTTCTGCTCGCTGGCTTCCACCGGCCGCGACATCAAGTTCGACATGGGCCGCGTCGAAGGCTACCGCAACTTCTGCAACAAGATCTGGAACGCCGCCCGCTACGTGCTGGACAAGGGCGAGGACTGCGGCCAGAACGGCGAGGCCTACGAGCTGTCGCTGGCCGACCGCTGGATCATCTCGCAGCTGCAGCGCACCGAAGCCGAAGTGACCCGCCAGCTCGAGCAGTTCCGCTTCGACCTGGCCAGCCAGGCCCTGTACGAGTTCATCTGGAACCAGTACTGCGACTGGTACCTGGAGCTGTCCAAGCCGGTGCTGTGGGACGAAAACGCCCCGGTCGAACGCGCCCGTGGCACCCGTCGCACCCTGGTGCGCGTGCTGGAAGTGGCGCTGCGCCTGGCGCACCCGTTCATGCCGTTCATCACCGAAGAGATCTGGCAGCGCATCGCGCCGCTGGCGGGCATCGATGGCAAGACCATCATGCTGCAGCCGTGGCCGGTGGCCAACGAAGCCCGTATCGACGTGGCGGCCGAAGGCGATATCGAATGGCTGCAACAGCTGATGGTCGGCCTGCGCAACATCCGCGCCGAAATGAACATCGGCCCTGGCAAGCCGCTGCCGCTGTTCCTCAAGAACGCCAATGCCGACGACCAGCGTCGCCTGCAGGAGAACGAGGCGCTGCTCAAGAAGCTGGCCAAGGTCGAATCGTTCACCGTGCTCGGCGATGCCGACGAAGCCCCGCTGTCGGCCACCGCACTGGTGGGCGACCTGCAGGTGCTGGTGCCGATGGCCGGCCTGATCGACAAGGATGCCGAGCTTGCGCGCCTGAACAAGGAAATCCAGCGTTTGCAAGGTGAAGTGCAGCGCGTGGGCGGCAAGCTGTCCAACGCCGCCTTCGTCGACAAGGCGCCGCCTGCGGTGATCGAGAAGGAACGCGCCAAGCTGGCCGAGTCCGAGCAGGCCCTGGCCAACTTCACCGAGCAGCATGCGCGGATTGCTGCGCTGTAACCTGATACTGCTGAACTGACCGGCGAGGGCCCTGCCCTCGTTCGCGGCACAAGGCCGCTCCCACAGGAACCACAATCCTGTGGGAGCGGCCTTGTGCCGCGAATGGGCCGCACAGCGGCCCCAGGCCAGCGAGGCCCACTTGGATTCAAGCATGACCGAGAAACCCACCCTGCACCCGCGCAACCGCCACCAGGGCCGCTACGACTTCCCCAGCCTGATCAAGGCCCACCCGGACCTGGCCCGCTTCACCATCACCAACCCCCACGGCAAACCCAGCATCGACTTCGCCAACCC
>NZ_DJTF01000101.1:0-18118 GCF_002438125.1 Pseudomonas sp. UBA6315 | reverse complement strand
TTCGAGGAAACCAAGCTGCCCCACGTCCGGGTCGGTGACCCGGCCGACCTGCAGATGATGAGCGGCGAGCAGTTGCAAGGCCATGTCGAGAGCATCGCCCGTGGCATCTACGACCGCGACAATCCCCAGAGCCGCGAGCTGATCGCCGATGTGAACCCGACGTTCAACTGGGTGCGCCTGGCACAGCGGGTGCCGGTGCGGATTCATATCGATGAGGTGCCGGACGGGTTTCTGCTGGCGGCGGGGACGACCTGTACCGTGGTGGTAAAGCCCGGCGAGAAGTGAATGCTGCTACTTGGGCCTGACCTGTGCGGGCCCGGACTCTCGCAGCAATTGATCCCAATCGTCTGGAGGGCGGCCGGTCAGCAGCATCTTCTGAAAAACCTTGTAGGCATCGTCGCTGCTGTCGTAAGCCCGTTTGCTCGATTCCTCATTGACCCAAGCCAGCACGATGATTCGGCTGGGGGTGTGGTAGCGAAAGAACAGTCGGTATTGCTGGAAAAACTTCGCTCTGAACCAGTGCTTGTGGTCCCCACCCAACGTTGCGCCCTGCCGGTACTCCACCTTGGTCGGGTCCTGGGGGATCAGATCGAATGCCAAACGCCTGATTGCCACCAGCCGTTTATAAGCATTCTTCTTCGTGTAACCCGCTGGGTCCTTCTGCATCTGCGCTTCAACTTGCGCGCTGAGCGCCTCCAGTTTGGCCAGGAACAGCGGGTGGGCAAAGACAGTCCATCCATGAATCACAAGAGGCTTGCTGTTCGCATCACTCATTCATCTTCCGCCGACAGAGGTTGATCCAGGTCGACCTCTGCATCGCCCACGAGCTTGTCGAGGCGTGCGATGAGGCCGGCATCGACAACCTGCAGCCGTTGAGGATTGGTTGCGATGTCGTGAGCCAGAAAATTCAGGAACTGGCCTAGCACGGGATCGTCCTCGGTTGCCTCTGCGCGGGTGAGTATCACCCCACCGTCAGGGCGAATCGAGTAATGGATCTTGTCACGCTTTTTCAGACCCAAGGCTCGACGGACTGTTTCAGGAACCGTGGTCTGGTAGCGATCGGTCAGCGTGGACTCGACTTCAAAGGTGGTAGCCATGGGCAATGTCCCTAGGGTGACAACGACGCTCATCAAGGTAATGCGATTGCATTGCCAGGTCAATGCAATCGCATTACCCGACTGATCAGCGGTTCAAGCCACCCCCACCAACACTGGCACCGCGACCCGATCAATGACCTTGGCGCTGATCGACGGGTCCAGCAACCGCCCCAACCGCGACAGGTGGCGGTGGCCCATGATGATCAGCTCGCAGTTCAGTGCCTGTGCCTTGCTGACGATCGCCTCGACCGGCTGCCCGGCGACCATGCAACCCTGGCTGCTGAAACCGGCCTGCTGCAACTGTTGTACGGCCTCGGCCACGGCGCGGTCGCCCAGGCGTTGCTCCTCACAGGCGGCGGGGTATTCCTCCAGTTCTTCAGCGGTGTAGGGCGCAGGCTTGTCGTGCACAGCGAAGGTGGAGTCGATGGCCAGCAGCACGTGCAGTTCGTGTTCGCCCGGGCGGCAGTAGCGGCGGGCGAGAGTGAGCAGGGCAGTGGCAGCGGGGGAGGCGTCGATGGCGATCAGGACGGGGCTGGGCATGCGGGTTCCTTTTGAGCTGGCAGATGTTTCAGCAGGTCCGGCCTCTTCGCGGGTAAACCCGCTCCCACAGGAATCTCACAATTCCCGAGGCTTGCACATTCCCGGTGGGAGCGGGTTTACCCGCGAAGAGGCCGGACCTGCCGTATCGTATTCTTCGCTCAACCCACCCTTTGAATAAATGCCCCTCCACGCACGAGCGCATTGCGTCTGGTGCAATCGGCCAACCTGCTACCATCGCCTTTCCCCACAGCTGTAACGGAAAACGGCCATGCAACTCCCGGACATGAACCTGCTCGTCGCCCTCGATGCCCTGCTCGATGAAGGCAGTGTGGTCGGCGCCGCGCAGCGCATGAACCTGAGCCCGGCGGCGATGAGCCGCACCTTGGGGCGTATCCGTGATGCCCTGGGCGATCCGATCCTGGTGCGTGCCGGCCGTGGCCTGGTACCGACGCCACGGGCGCTGGCCCTGCGCGAACAGGTGGCGGCGCTGGTGGAGCAGGCCGGTGAAGTGTTCCGCAGCGCCGATGAAGTCGACTTGTCCAGGCTCGATCGCGCTTTCAACATTCGCACCAATGACCTGTTCATCGCCTTGTATGGTGCCCAGCTGTTGCGGCGCATGCATGAGCAGGCACCACGCACGGTGCTGCGTTTTGTGCCGGAAAGCCCCGGCGGTGATGACGACAGCGTGCTGCGCGATGGGCGTACCGACCTGATCATCAGCTCGACCGTCGACCTGGGCCCGGAGATCAAGGTGCAGAGCCTGTTCCAGACTTACTATGTAGGGCTGGCGCGGCGCGATCATCCGATCTTCGACCAACCCATCACACCGGACAGCTTTGCCAGTTATCCACAGATCAGCGTGTCCCGCCGTGGCCGGGCCAACGGGCCGATCGATGTCGAGCTGGCCAATTTCAAGGTGCAGCGGCGGGTGGCGCTGATTCCCCCGAGTTTTCACTCGGCATTGTTCTCGCTGCCCGATTCCGACCTGATCCTGCCGATGCCGGCGAACATCCTCAACAGCGTGCACAAGCTCGGCCTGCCGTTACGCTCGTTCGAAATCCCGGTGCCGCTGGAGCGGGTGACAGTACTGCAGGCCTGGCACCCGCGCTTCCATAACGACCCCGCCCACCGCTGGTTGCGGCAGACCTTGAAGGCTTGCTGCAGCGTCGATCCTTGATACCGAGTCGCTTGCTTCGCGAGTAACTCGCTATCGAGGCCGATTGCGTCAGGCGCAATATAAAACTGCCGAGAAGTCAGTTTTCGTCAGCATTCGACCTTCTTAGACTTGCTCCAGTCGCAAATTTGTTGCTGGAGATGTCTGCCCATGAGTTCCCTGTCCGCCCCTTCTGCCGCGATTGCCGCCGCCCCCGCGCCGGCCGCCCCTGCGCAGACGGTGTTCGGCCTGCGGGTGGTGGTCGGGCTGTTCGGCGTGTTGCTGGCAGTGCTGTGTGCCGGCCTCAACGAGTCGGTGACCAAGATTTCCCTCGCCGACATCCGCGGCGCCATGGGTATCGGTGCCGACGAAGGGGCATGGCTGCTGGCGGTGTATAGCGCAGCTTCCGTCTCGGCCATGGCCTTTGCCCCTTGGCTGGCCACCACCTTCTCCCTGCGCCGCTTCACCATGAGTGCGGTCGGCCTGTTCGCCGTGCTGGGTTTGCTGCAACCGTTCGCCCCCAACCTGCAAAGCCTGATGCTGTTGCGCGTGCTCCAGGGCTTTGCCTCGGGTGCATTGCCGCCGATGCTGATGAGTGTGGCGTTGCGCTTCCTGCCTCCTGGTATCAAGGTCTACGGCCTGGCCTGCTATGCACTGACCGCCACCTTCGGGCCCAACCTCGGCACACCGCTGGCTGGCCTGTGGACCGAGTACGTCGGTTGGCAGTGGGCGTTCTGGCAAATCATCCTGCCCTGCGCGCTGGCCATGTTCTGTGTCGGTTGGGGCCTGCCGCAGGACCCGCTGCGCCTGGAGCGCTTCAAGCAGTTCGACTGGCGTGGCGTGTTGCTCGGCCTGCCGGCCATCAGCTGCATCGTCCTCGGCCTGTCGCTGGGAGACCGCTGGGGCTGGTTCGATTCGCCGCTGATCTGCTGGTTGCTGGGCGGTGGCGTGCTGTTGCTGGTGCTGTTCATGTACAACGAATGGTCCGAACCGCTGCCGTTCTTCCAGCTGCGCATGCTGCAACGGCGCAACCTCAGTTTCGCCCTGGTGACCTTGGCCGGTGTGCTGATCGTATTGTCCGGTGTGAGCAGCATTCCGTCGGCGTACCTGGCGCAGATCCAAGGCTACCGCCCGGCGCAGACCAGCCCGCTGATGATGCTGGTGGCCATGCCGCAGCTGATCGCCCTGCCGCTGACCGCAGCGCTGTGCAACATCCGTGCGGTGGACTGCCGCTGGGTGCTGGCCATCGGCCTGGCCATGCTGGCGGTGTCGTGCGTGGGCAGCAGCCTGCTGACCAGCGAGTGGATCCGCGGTGATTTCTACCCGTTCTACCTGCTCCAGGTTTTTGGCCAGCCAATGGCCGTGCTGCCGCTGCTGATGCTCTCCACCAACGGCATGACCCCGCAGGAAGGCCCGTTCGCCTCCAGCTGGTTCAACACCGTCAAAGGCCTGGCCGCGGTGATTGCCGGAGGCCTGCTGGACGCCTTGGGCACCCTGCGCCGGCATTTCCATTCCAACCATCTGGTGGACAGCCTGGGCAACGCCCCGCTGATCGACGGCAACGCCGTGGGCCTCGCCAAGCGCATGCACGACCAGGCACTGGTGCTGACCTCGGCCGACCTGTACCTGGTCATGGCCTGCATCGCCGTGGCGTTGATCTGCCTGATTCCTTTCGTGCCTACCCGGGTCTATCCGCCGCGCGCGGTGGCCTGAACCCTGGATGAATTCGAGACATTGAACATGACCAACAACCGCAAAACCCTTCTCATCGGCTCGGTGCTCGCCGTCGCCGTGCTGGCCGGTATCGTCGGCCCCTGGTTGTTCGGCAGCGACCACCGGCAGAGCACCAACGATGCCTATGTGATTGCCGACTACACCGTGGTTGCGCCCAAGGTCGCGGGCTTCATCAAGGAAGTGCTGGTCGAAGACAACCAGCAGGTGCAGGCCGGCCAGTTGCTGGCGACCATCGATGCCCGCGACTACCAGGCCGCGCTGGATGCCGCCCAGGCGCAGCTGCTGGTGGCCAAGGCGCAGAGCGCCGATGCCCGCGCCACGCTCGAGCGCCAGGCCGCACTGATTGCCCAGGCCCAGGCGGCGGTGACGGCGGCCCAGGCTGAAGCAGCGTTCGCCGACCACGAGGTCAACCGCTACAGCCGCCTGGCCGAGCAGGGCGCCGGCACCGTGCAGAACGCCCAGCAGGCGCGCAGCCGGGTCGACCAGGCCCGCGCACGGCTGGCCAACACCCAGGCGGCGCTGGTGGCAACACGCAAGCAGGTGGACATCCTCACGGCCCAGGTGGCCAGTGCCGATGGCCAGTTGAAGCGTGCCGAAGCCGGCTTGGAGAAAGCCCAGCTGGACCTGTCCTACACCCGCATCACCGCGCCGGTCGACGGCATGGTCGGTGAGCGGGCATTGCGCGTCGGTGCCTTCGTCAACCCGGGCGCTCGACTGCTGTCGGTGGTGCCGCTGCAGCATGCCTACGTGGTCGGCAACTTCCAGGAGACTCAGCTGACCCATGTGCAGCCAGGCCAGCCGGTGAGCATCAGTGTCGATACCTTCTCTGGTGAAACCCTCAAGGGCCATGTCGAGAGCATCGCCCCGGCCACCGGCGTGACCTTTGCTGCGGTGAAGCCGGACAACGCCACCGGCAACTTCACCAAGGTGGTGCAACGCATTCCGGTGAAGATCGTCTTCGATGATGGCCAGCCACTGCTCGAACGCCTGCGTGTGGGCATGTCGGTAGAAGCGACCATCGACACCCAGGGCGACAAGCTGGCCGGCAAAGAGGTAAGCGTACGATGAAACCTGCCGTACGCTTGAGTCCGCTGCTGCTGGCCGTGTTGCTCGCCGGCTGCACCCTCGGGCCGGACTTCCAGCGCCCGGGCAGCCAGGCGCCGCAGCAATGGGCAGCGCTGCAAGGTGAAGCCGCTGCGAGCCAGCCACAGGCCGAGCCGCTGGAGCTGCGCTGGTGGGAAACCTTCCACGATGCGCGCCTGAGTGCGTTGATCCAGCGCGTGGCCGACAACAACCTCGACTTGCAGATGGCCGGTGCACGCTTGCTGCAAAGCCGCGCCCTACGTAGCACGGTGGCAGCTGATGAAACACCGTCGGTCGATGCCAATGTCGGTTACAGCCGCGCCCGCAACAGCGCCGAAGGCCTGAGCGATCCATCTGGCAATGCCGGTAAATCGGCCTTCAACCTCTGGCAGGGCGACCTGGTCGCCGGCTGGGAACTGGACCTCTGGGGGCGGGTACGGCGCCAGGTGGAAGCAGCCGATGCCACCGTGGAAGTGGCCGAGAACGACCGCCGCGGCGTATTGCTGGCACTGCTTTCGGAAACCGCTGGCAACTACATCCAGCTGCGTGCCGTGCAACACACCCTGGACGTGACCCGCGACAACCTCAAGGTCGCCGAGCATAGCCTCAAGCTCTCCCAGAATCGTCAGGCCGAAGGTGTCGCCACGCGTCTGGACGTGGCCCAGGCCAGTGCCCAGGTCGCCTCCATCGAAGCGCGCCTGCCGAGCCTTGAGGCCAGGCGCGATGACCTGATCAATGCCCTCAGCCTGCTCGCCGCCGAGCCGCCGCGTAGCCTGCAGGCTGAGTTGTTGCAAGGCGGCGAGCTGCCCGCGCCGCAGCAGACGTTCGCCATCGGCCTGCCCTCCGAACTGGCCGAGCGGCGCCCGGACATCCGCCAGGCCGAGGCGCGCCTGCATGCAGCCACCGCGAGCATTGGTGTGGCCAAGGCCGACTTCTATCCAAGCATCCGTCTGTCTGGCAGCGTCGGCTTCCAGGCCATGCAGCTGGCCGATTTCGGCGGCTGGGATTCGCGTCGCTTCGCTTTCGGCCCGCAGTTGTCGCTGCCGATCTTCGAGGGTGGCCGGCTCAAGGGCACCCTGGAACTGCGCGAGGCGCAGCAGCAGGAAGCGGCGCTGAACTATCGCAAGGTGGTGCTCGGTGCCTGGCACGAAATCGACGATGTGCTACGCCTGTACAACGCCAACCAGTTGCGTCGCGACCACCTGGCCGAAGCGGTGCGACAGAACCGCATCGCTCTGGAGACTGCCCAGCGCCAGTATGTGGAAGGGGCGGTGGACTTTCTCAACGTGCTGACCGTGCAGGGTGCCTTGCTGGCCAGCGAAGAGCAGTGGATCGACAGTTCGGCGGCGGTGTCGCAGGCGCTGGTCGGGCTGTACAAGGCCTTGGGCGGTGGCTGGCAGGCATTTGACGAGCAGCCAGCGAAGAAAGCGTAAGAGCGTGGGGCCGCTTTGCGGCCCTTTTCGCGACACGAGGCCGCTCCTACAGGTGATCGCGTTGCCTTGTAGGAGCGGCCTTACCGGGGCGCCGGACCGGTCGAAAAGGGCTGCAAAGCAGCCCCGGCGATTTCCCAGACAGACGAGGAGGCAAAGATGCACATTTCCTTGAACGGCAAGCGCGCCATCGTCAGCGGCTCCACCGCGGGCATCGGCCTGGCCATCGCCATCGGCCTGGCCGAGGCGGGCGCCGAAGTGGTACTCAACGGCCGCACCCAGGCCCGTGTCGACGACGCCCTCAAGGCTGTACGCGAGCGATTGCCGCAAGCGCGCATCATCGGCATCGCCGCCGACCTGGGCACGAATGAGGGCGCGCAGCAGCTTTTCGAGCAGGTGCCGCACACCGATATCCTGGTCAACAACCTCGGTATCTTCGAGCCCAAGCCGTTCTTCGAGATCGACGATGACGACTGGCAGCGTTTCTTCGACATCAACGTGCTCAGCGCCGTGCGCCTGTCGCGTCACTACGCCCAGGGCATGGCAGAGCGCAAGTGGGGGCGGGTGATCTTCCTGTCCAGCGAGTCGGCGTTGCAGATCCCGACCGAGATGATTCATTACGGTATGACCAAGACGGCGCTGCTGGCCGTTTCCCGTGGCCTGGCCGAGACCTTGGCCGGTACCGGGGTCACGGTGAACGCAGTGCTGCCGGGGCCGACCCGCTCGGAAGGCGTGGGCGACTTCTTCGCCAAGCTGGCGCAGGAGCAGGGTGTTTCCACCGATGAACTGGAGGCCAATTTCATTGCCGAGCACCGGCCGACTTCGCTGATCAAACGGCTGGCGACGGTGGAGGAAGTGGCCAACATGGTGGTTTATCTGGCTTCCATGCAGGCCAGCGCCACCACTGGGGCGGCTTTGCGGGTGGATGGTGGGGTGCTGCGTTCTATCGCCTGATCGGTAGTCGCCTGTACCGGCCTTTTCGCGGGTGAACCCGCTCCCACAGGTAGGGCGCTGCCCTCAGGCCTGGCGCTATTGCTGTGGGAGCGGGTTTACCCGCGAAGAGGCCGACACCGATGTCAGAGCGGGCGCAGCAACCCGAAGTGCTTGCGCAACGCCCAGTCCAGCAACCGCCGCGGCAGCAGGCGGGCCATCAACGGCAACGCCGTGCTGCCATTGCCCAACCGCACCACCGCCGGCACTGGCGATTTGCCAACTGCCGCCAACACGCCTTGAGCAAATTCAGCTGCTGACGTCGGCTTGTCCTGCGAAGCCCGCGCCCGCGCCTGCACATGTTCGCGCAGCGGCCACCACGCCGAGTCCGCCGCCAGTACCTGTTCAGCCTGGCGCTGCGCATTGCTGGCGAATTGCGAGGCAATTGCCCCGGGCTGCACTTCCATCACCTGAATGCCGAATGGCGCAAGCTCCAGGCGCAGGGCATCGCTCAAGGCATGCACCGCGGCCTTGGACGCGCAGTACGCGCCGGCGAATGGCGTGACCAGCACGCCCGAGACACTGCCGATATTCACCACCAACCCGCGTGCGCGACGCAGCAGCGGGAACAGTGCGCGGGTGACGCCGACCACGGCGAAGACGTTGGTCTCGAACTGCTGGCGCAGGGCATCGACGCCGCCGTCGAGCAGCGGGCCCATGGCGCCGTAGCCGGCGTTGTTGACCAGCATGTCGAGGCGCCCGTGTTGCGCTTCCAGCTCATCGGCCACGCGCTTGAGCGCTTCGCCATCGTTGACGTCCAGTTGCCGTGCAGTGAAGCCAGCGGCGGACAGTTGCTCGACATCGTCGGGCTTGCGGGCCGTGGCCCAGACTTCATGGCCGGCATCGCGGAAGGCGTCGGCCAGGGCGCGGCCGATGCCGCTGGAACAACCGGTGATCAGGACGGTGGGCATTGTGAGGCCTGTTAGCGGATGGATTTGTATGGATCTGTGCCGGCCTTTTCGCGGGTAAACCCGCTCCCACAGGGATAGCGCCATGCTGAGGGCAGCGCCGTACCTGTGGGAGCGGGTTTACCCGCGAAAGGGCTGCACAGGCGACAGATCAGTTGGCAAATGTACCTTGCAGATGCTCTGCACGGAACTCCAGCGTCTGTGGGCGATAACCCGAGCGCAGCGGTGGCAACGGCAGGCAGTCTTTCCATTCGGCGCCCGGCTGCAGCTCACCCGGCCCACGGTAGCGCGGTGCGTTATAGGTGTTTTCCGCCAGGTTCACGGTATCGCCCGGCGCATACGCTGCAACGCGCCAGCGCAGTTCGGTCAGTGGCACCTGGTTGCCGTTCTTCATGCGCACTTGCAGGGCGCGGTCGGCGGGACAGTGTTGCGGGGCGTAGGTCAGGCGCAGGTCCAGGCGTGCCAGTTGCGAGGCTTCGCGGCTGTCTTGCCAGAACACCATCAGGGCCACCAGGCCCAGGCCACAGACGGCGGCTATGGAGATGGGCAGGGCCTTGGCGGGATAGCGCAGCAGCAACACCAGCCAGGTAAGGATCAGAGCAGCGCCGATCAACATGAGTCGGTGACCTCAGGTACTCAGGTTCAGCCATCGTAGCGTTAAATGGACCCCGCTTGAAGGACAGTAAAGGCCTGGGTTCCTTCAGGCCTGTGCATGCTACCTGGCTGGTACTTCTGCGAGTATCGGAGTTTCTGCTCCAGTCATAGCCTGACTTGCAGCGGTCAACTGCTGACTCATGGCGCAGTTTGACAATGCTTCAATCAGCGCAGGAGATATGAAAAATGATGTTGAAACACACGAATACTGCACAGCAGGCCTTTTCCGGAAACATGCAGGCGAAGTTGACGTCGGGCGCAGAATTCAATGCCAGTTCCATTGGTTATCAACCCGAGTTTGGCATCATCGCGATCGATGACAAGGCGTTGAACGACGAACCTTTTATCTATATCGGGTTTCCTGATGCAATGGGTGTTGGCAGCCACCCGATCAAGCCTCAAGGCCAGGGCAGTGTATGGGCGTTTCTTGGCGTCCAGGGCAAAGGGCAGGCAAACACCGGGACGCTGGTAATCAAAGAAGAACCAGCACCCGGCGTTATCTCGGCGAAGTTCACGTTCGAGGGGGTGGGAGAAGATGGGCAAGCGTTCGAGGTAACTCAAGGTACTTTCATCATCCGCCCTCACGCCAAGCCAAAGGGCATCGTTCCGGCATTCGCCGCATCGGCCAAGATCAGCCCAGTGCTTTCGGGTAACGCCGGTTTTGACGCTGATACGATCTTTGCGCGAACCAACGATGCAGGGCGGCACAGTATTCTGGTTACCCAGCAAAGTGGCCTGGCGGGAGGGCTGTCAGGGCTAGGCACCTACTTCTATATCAATAGTAATGGGGAAGGGAACGTATTCGCGGTCGTCAATCAAGGCCTGTATGCCTCCAGGGAAAAGACCATCACCAACTTTGAATTTGAAGAAAATGTCCGGCTGTCCTTCGACTTCAGTTACTCGTTCACGGGTAACGGGACTGATTACAAGGTAAGTGACGGTCATCTCGAAATCGACTGGCGTCCCAAGTAATACGGGTTGCAATGAAAAGCCCCGCACCTGAGAAGGTAGCGGGGCTTTTGCTTGAAGCAGTTTCTTTACTGCGCGATGGTCTTCACCGAAACGCCGCGCTCAATCGGCGTCGAGGTACGCCCATACACATCCTCGAAGCGCTCGATGTCGTCCTCGCCCAGGTAGCTGCCGGACTGCACTTCGATGATCTCCAACTGGATCTTGCCCGGGTTGCGCAGGCGGTGGACCGAGGCGATCGGGATGTAGGTCGACTGGTTCTCGGTGAGCAGGAACACGTTCTCGTCACAGGTCACCTCGGCGGTGCCCGACACCACGATCCAGTGCTCGGCACGGTGGTGGTGCATCTGTAGCGACAGGCAGGCACCTGGTTTGACGGTAATGTGCTTGACCTGATAGCGGCCGCCCATGTCCACCGAGTCGTACGAGCCCCACGGGCGATACACTTCCAGGTGGTTCTGGGTTTCGCTGCGGCCCTGCTCGTCGAGGGTCTTGACCATCTGCTTGACGCCCTGGACCTTGTCCTTGTGGGCAATCATCATCGCGTCCTTGGTCTCGACCACGACGATGTTCTCCAGGCCGATCACCGACACCAGCTTGCCGTTGCCGTGGATCATGCAGTTGCGGCTGTCCTGCACCACCACATCGCCCTTGGTGACGTTGCCGTCGGCGTCCTTGTCGTGCACTTCCCACAGCGACGACCAGCAGCCCACGTCGCTCCAGCCGGCCGACATCGGCACCACGCAGGCGCGCTGGGTCTTTTCCATCACCGCGTAGTCGATGGAGTTGTCCGGGCAGCAGGCGAAGGTGGCTTCGTCGATGCTCAGCACATCGCCGTCTTCTTCGCTGCGCTCCAGGGCCAGCACGCAGGTGTCGTAGATGTCGGCGTCGTGCTTTTTCAGCTCTTCGAGGAAGCGGCTGGCGCGGAACAGGAACATGCCGCTGTTCCAGAAGTAGCCACCGGCCTTGACGAATTCGGCGGCGCGTTTTTCGTCGGGCTTCTCGACGAACTGCGCAACGCGGGCCACGCCTTCTGGCAGCAGGGCGTCCTGGCTGGAGCGGATGTAGCCGTAGCCGGTTTCCGGTTTGGTCGCCGGCACGCCGAACAGCACCATCTCGCCACGCTCGGCGGCCACGGTGGCCAAGGCCAGGGCGCGCTGCAGGGCTTTCTGGTCATCAATCACGTGGTCGGCCGGGAGCACCAGCATCAGGTCGTCACGGCCTTCGTTGACCAGCTTCATCGCGGTCATCGCCACCGCGGGCGCCGTGTTGCGGCCGAACGGCTCCATCAGGATGGCCTGGGTTTCGAGCCTCAGGCTGGCCAGCTGCTCCTGGACGATGAACTTGTGGTCCTTGTTGCACACCACGATCGGTGAGTCCATGCCTTCGAACACCAGGCGCTCGAGGGTCTGCTGGAACAGCGTGTGCTCACCGGTCAGGGCCAGGAACTGCTTGGGGAACTGCTTGCGCGACAGGGGCCACAGACGCGAACCGCTACCACCAGAAAGAATTACCGGGATCATCATGTTTCTCCAATAAGGTCGTTAACGAGGCAGGGGATCAGTTGGTGGACACTGGGCGAGTGACCCAGACCGGCGACAGCTTGCTGCCGGAGCCAGTGACGTACAGCACGGCGGCTTCGCCGCGCTCCAGGGCGACCGGTTTGAGGTCGCTGACTTTCTTGTTGCCTTCGAACAGGGCCAGGTTGACCTTGACCGGGTTGATCTCGCGCTCGCCACGGCCCTTGGCGGCCACCGACTGCACCACGTCGGTCTTGCCGTCGGCGGTTTTCAGGGTCAGGGCCTGGTCGCTGAGGTTCTGCACGCGCACCAGCGCTTTCTGCTTGTTCTTGAACGGCGGCTCTTCGATCAGTTGCGGGTTGCCACCGTTGTTGTTGACCAGGGTGTAGTACTTGTCGGCGGCCAGCTTGACCGGGACGCTCTTGCCGCCGACTTGGGCTGTGTAGTCACCGCCTGGCAGGAAGCTGAAGTCGCTGCTGGCCTGGGCGCCGACCTGCTTGATCTGGGTGTTGCCGACGCTGGCGGCGGCCGGGGCGCTGGCGGCGTTGTACAGGCGCACGAAGGTCGAGCCTTTCGGGGCGGTCGGGCCGTACAGCGCGGCGTCGGCGCCGGCGAAGGCCTGCAGGGAAGCAAGGGACAGGCCGGCCGCGAGGGTGAGGGCTTTGGCAATGGAAGTCTTGGTAGTCATGTGCGTGTTCCTCTCTATCTATCAGTGGTTCGTCCGGGTGGACGACAGGGCCAGGTTTTCTTCGGATTTACGGGAGTTCTTCAGCTGCGCGATCCACTGCGGGTCGAAGCTGCTGAGGTCGTTCTTCATTGGCAGATAACGTTCGGGGAATTCCCACACCACCACTTGTGGCGCGGCGTTCTTGAAGGCATCGCTTTGCAGGTACTTGAGCATCGGCAGCAGCGGGCCGTGGCCGTCTTCGGCGTAGTTGGCGACGTCGCTGTGCAGGGCCTGCTGCAGCGCGCCGAGGAAGTTCCAGTGCGGGTTGGCGCTGTAGCTGGTGCCCACCAGCGCCACCGGGATCTGGCTGTCGGCGAACAGCGCGTCGCCGGCATCGGCTTGCGCCTCGGCCGGGCGGGTGGTGCGTTGCTGCAGGTTGTCCGGGCTGGGCAGCAGGTTGCTGAACAGTGGGTCGAGCGGCAGGAAGTTGGTCAGGTCGCCCTTGTACGGCGCGCTGCTGCCGGCTTCGGTGATGAACGCCTGCGGGTCGCCGTTGAGCAGGTTCTGGCGGTTGACCGCCTCGGCCAAGGTCTGGGCGGCCACTTCGGCGCCCATCGGCGTCCAGTGGGTGTCGGTACGCAGGAACACCTGGCCGCGCCCCTTGGCCTGCTCCATCGCAGCCTGCAGGTCAGGGGCGAACACGTTGGCCTGGCGCACCTGGGCGTGGAACTGGTTGTACAGGTCGTCGTGCAGGCTGGCCGGTTGCTCCTTGCCCACGTATTCCGAGTAGATGCGCGCCTTGGCCGGCACGATCGCCAGCACCAGCTGGCTGCCGTGCTGCTGCAGGGTGTCGCGCACGCCACGGATCAGCGCCAGGTTTTCTTCCATCAGCTGCTGGGCACCGGCGGTGGGCTTGAACTCTTCATCGCTGAACAGCCACTGGTCACGGCCCAGCACCACGCCGGGGCGGCCTTCGTTGAACAGCTTGAAGTCCAGCGCGGCCCAGAGGTTGGTGCCCAGGCGCTTGATCGGGAACTGGTCGTCGTAGTGGGTCTCGGCGGCCTTGGCCAGCTTGCCGTTGAGCAGGGTCATCTGCTCGGTGCGCTGGAAGCTTTGCAGGCCACCGGTGGACCACACGCCCATGCCCACCAGCAGGCCGATGAACGACAGGGAGTAAGTGATGCGTAATGTCCGGGTCATGGTCATCAACCTCAGAACTGGAAGTAGAGGAACGGCGAGTAGCTCTGCGCCGAAAGCTTGAGGATCGAGGCGGCGAACAGCATCAGGATCAGGGCGCGGGACATGACCCGGGTCCAGTCCAGGCCGAGCGAGCCGTCGGCATTGACCTGCACCGGGGTGGCCTTGGCCGTCGGCCTGGCGTTGCGGTAGAAGTCGCGCAGGCCGAAGAAGGCCAGGGTCAGGTAGGCGATCACCAGGGTCGCCACCTGCAGCCCGGTGAGCTGGGCGCGGTTGAGCTCCGACAGCTGCCATTCGCCGAAGCTGAACATGGCGCCGTACATGCGCCCGGCCACGTGCAGGTTCTCGGCGCGGAAGATCACCCAGCCGACCACCACCAGCAGGAAGGTGAACGCCCACTTGATCGGGTTGAAGCGCTGCGGATTGGTGTCGATGCCCAGTGCCCGCTCGATCGCCAGCCACATGCCGTGCCAGGCGCCCCAGATGATGTAGGTGAAGTTGGCACCGTGCCACAGGCCGCCCAGCAGCATGGTCAGGAACAGGTTGCGGTAGGTGTTGAAGGTGCCTTTGCGGTTGCCGCCCAGGGTGATGTAGAGGTAGTCGCGCAGCCAGGTCGACAGGCTGATGTGCCAGCGGCGCCAGAACTCGGTGATCGACTGGCTGATGTACGGCTGCTTGAAGTTCTCCATGAAGCGAAAGCCCATCATCAGGCCCAGGCCGATGGCCATGTCGCTGTAGCCGGAGAAGTCGAAGTACAGCTGTGCGGTGTAGGCCAGGGCGCCAAGCCAGGCATCACCCGTGGTGGGGTTCTGCAGGGCGAAGCAGTGGTCGGCGACCACCGCCAGGGTGTCGGCGATGAACACTTTCTTGATGAAGCCCTGCATGAAGCGGGTGCAGCCTTCGGAGAACTTGTCCAGGGTGTGGGTGCGGTTGTTGAACTGCTCGACCAGGTCCTTGAAGCGCAGCACGGGGCCGGCGATCAGGTGCGGGAAGATCGCCACGAACGCGGCGAAGTCGATCAGGTTGCGGGTGGCCGGGGTGTCGCCGCGGTACACGTCGATGATGTAGCTGATCGACTCGAAGATGTAGAACGAGATGCCGATCGGCAGCAGCACGTGGGTGAGGATGAACGGCTCCAGGCCAAACGAGGTGATGATCGCGTTGAGGCTGTCGACGCCGAAGTTGGCGTACTTGAAGTAGCCGAGGATCGCCAGGTCCACGCCCACGCCCAGCAGCAGCCAGCGCTGGGCCGGCTTGGTGCGCACGCCGGCGGCGCCGACTTTCAGGCCGATCCAGTAGTTCCACAGGGTCACCCCGGCGAACAGGGCGAGGAAGTCCACCCGCCACCAGGCGTAGAAGATGTAGCTGGCGACCAGCAGCAGCAGGTTGCGATAGCGTTGCCCGCTCAGGTAGTACAGGCCGAGGAAGATCGGCAAGAACAGGAACAGGAACACGTTGGACGAGAAGACCATCCCGGTTCTCCTAAGTTGTTCACAGCATCCAGGGCAAAGCGCCCCCCAAACCCCCCAGTCCAAGACTGAAGAGCAACTCATTTCCCTGTGGGAGCGGGCTTGCCCCGCGAACAAGGGCGAAGCCCTTGCCAGACACCGCAGTGTCCGCTTCGCGGGACAAGCCCGCTCCCACAGGGATAAATCCCACATCGGGGTGTTACTTCTTGGAATCCGCGCTCGGGTCGTAGACCCGGGTCAGGTTGCCGCCGAGCCTGAAGCTGTCGAACGGCTGCATGCCGTGCTTGCGCTGCAGGGTGTCGCCGACGCACTGGTACAGCGCGCACCACGGCTCGAGCCAGGCGTACTTGCTGTCGACCTTGAGGTCTTTCATGTCCTGTTTCTCGCCGGCACGTTCGGCGAAGTGGCGCGGGTCGCGGGCGCCGGCCAGCACGCCTTCGCCCAGGCGCTGCAGGGCGAAGTTGTTTTCGCTGCGCAGGTCCACGCCGTTGGCCTTGGCGAAGCTGGCGATCATCGCCAGCGGCGGCAGGGCATAGTTGTGGTAGGCCAGGGCGCGCTGCTTGCGCTTGACCTCGTTGGGCAAGAAGCCCTGGTCGTCGATCTGGTTGGCGCCGACCTTGTATTCCTTCACCGCCCAGTCGAACAGGTCGCGGCGGTCGGTGGCCACGGCGGTGGCCATTACCGACCACGCCGCCCAGTAGCTGTGGTTGTTGATCTTCTCCAGCGGCAGGTTGCTCCAGTCGCGCACGGTCTGCTCGGCGAGGCGGCCGAACCACTTCTCGATCAGCTCGGCCTCGGCCTGGTGCGCGGCCAGCGGCTGCGAGTTGGAGAACTTCAGGCGCAACCACGAACCGCTCATGCTGCCCAGCGCCCATTTGCGCATGGACTTGCCGGTGTGGTTGTAGTTGGTCGACATCAGCGCATCGGCGCGGGCCCAGGTACCCAGCCAGGTCAGGGTGCAGTCGAGCTGCGCCGGGCGGCCGTCGCGCATGTACTGGTTGACCATCTTGGCCACGCCACGCTCGAGGGTGGTGATGTCTTTGGTGGAGTCGCGGAAAGCCTCTTCCGACTCGACGTTCAGGGTCGCCCGGGCCTTGTCCGAGCCTTCGTACTTGCTGCGAAACTGCAGCGCGCCGGTGTAAGGCTTGGGCGCCGCCTCGCAGCGGAAGTTGCCATCGCGGGTCTTGAGCTTCTCGATGCCCTCGTAGTAACCCTGGGGCGGCACCAACGCAGCGTGCGCGGCGCTACCGAACAACGCCAGGGCGAGCAGGGCAGGGCGGAAGGTTCGCTTGAATGCAGTCATGGTCGCCTCACTGGCCGGCCTGGGCGGTTTGCGCAGGCACGGCGAAGTTGTTGCGTTTGCAGAGTTTGGCCTCGACCTTCTGGGTGCCGGTTTCCGGCCCCTGGACCTCGAAGGCCAGCAGGTTCTGGCTGGCCCAGTCCTCGTCCTCGCGCATCTGGAAGACGAAGCGCCCGTCGGTGTCGGAGGTTTCCGGTTTTTCCAGCTTGATGTCCTCGTGGCGGCCGTTGAGGTACCAGAGGGTCGCTTGCAGCACCTTCACCGACGGGTCCTCGAACTTCACGTCCATCTGCAGGTTGCGGTTGACCAAGTCCTTGATCACGCCGCCCTTGCCGTTGACCATCAGCTCGTTCTTGCCGGGCTTGAGCGTGGTGCTGGCGCTCATCAGCGCCGGGCGCGCATCGCAGCCGTCGTCGAGCAGGCCGAGGATCTGCCGCCAGATGGTTTCCTGGTCCAGGCGGTACAGCGGCGAGAATTCCCAGATCAGGATCTTCGGTGGGTGGCTCTGGAACTCCTCGCTGCCCAGGTACTGGATCATCGAGCCTTCCAGGCCGCCGCCGGGGAAGGCGACGTTGAGCACGTCGGCGCCGATGTACTGCTCGAGGAAGCCCGAGAAGTTGTAGTTCTTGCCGCTGTGGCTGGTGCCGACCAGGGTGATCTGGGCGTTGCCGCTGTCACCGAAGAGGTCGTCGCCACCGCCGCTGGAGCCTTTCGGTTCAGTGGCGAACTGGTCCATGTACTGCACCGCGTAGCTGGTGCCGCAGAGCTGGCCGGCGACGTTGTGCAGGGTGCCGGTCTTGCCCATGCGCCCGGACTTCTGGGTTTCGAATTCCTTGCGCGGGACGCCTTCGAAGGCTGGCATCTGATGCACGGTGTCGGCCACGATCTTGGCCGCGCGCTCGGCGCCGTATGGCGTCCAGTGCTGGTCGCCGCGGAAGTAGAAGTCCTTGCCCTGGTCGGCGGCGGCCAGTTGCTCGTTGGTCAGCGGCGACAGGTCGGGCACGTTGTAGCCCATGCTGGCAAAGCGTTTGAGCATGGCCTGGTAGTTGCCCAGGGCCTTCTGGTAGTCGAAGGCGGCTTTCTCGGCCGGCTTGAGCATGTTGCGGTTCACCAGGCCGCGGGTCGGCTGGTAGACCACGACCAGTTCCACGCCGCGCTTCTTGAACGCGTCATGCACCTGCTGCAGGCGCTTGTAGCCGGCCGGGGTGGTGTTGAACTCGGTGCGCAGGTCTTCGCGGGTACGGAACAGCCAGTCGCCCTGGGCCTGCACCAGCGTGGTGAAGTTCTGCTGGTAACGAGTGGTGTAGCGGCTGGCGTCATGCGCCTCGGGGCACAGCTGGCAGCAAGGCTCGGCAGTGAAGGCCGGGGCCTGCACGTCGTCGGCACGCACGCCCTGGCTGATGGCCA
>NZ_DJTF01000177.1:0-14436 GCF_002438125.1 Pseudomonas sp. UBA6315 | reverse complement strand
CATGTACCGTGGATCACCGTGATCGCCACCACCGGCCTGGTATTCGGTTCGGTGTACTCGCTGATCATGATCCACCGCGCCTACTTCGGCCCGGCCAAGGCCGACACCGTGCTGGCCGGCATGGACGGTCGCGAAATGATCATGGTCCTGGGCCTGGCGGTGCTGCTGGTGCTGCTGGGCGTGTATCCGCAGCCGTTCCTCGACACCTCTGCCGCCACCATGAGTGGTGTGCAGCAGTGGCTCGGTTCCGCTTTCACTCAACTCGCTTCGGCCCGGTAAGAGCGCTATGGAATTCACCACTCAACACTTCATCGCATTGGCGCCGATGCTGATCACCACCATCACCACGGTGGTGGTGATGCTGGCGATCGCCTGGAAGCGCAACCACTCGCAGACCTTCCTGCTGTCCACCGTGGGGCTGAACCTGGCCCTGCTGTCGATCCTGCCGGCGCTGAAAGTCGCGCCGCTGGCGGTCACCCCGCTGATCACCATCGACAAGTTCGCCTGCCTGTACATGGCGATCATCCTGGTGGCCACACTGGCCTGCGTCACCCTCGCCCACGCCTACCTCGGCGAAGGCTCCAAGGGCTTCCCGGGCAACCGCGAAGAGCTGTACCTGCTGCTGCTGATGTCGGCACTGGGCGGCCTGGTGCTGGTCAGCGCCAACCACCTGGCCGGCCTGTTCATCGGCCTTGAGCTGCTGTCGGTACCGGTCTACGGCCTGGTGGCGTATGCCTTCTTCAACAAGCGGTCGCTGGAAGCGGGCATCAAGTACATGGTGCTGTCGGCTGCCGGCTCCGCCTTCCTGCTGTTCGGCATGGCCCTGCTGTACGCCGACGCCGGCAGCCTGAGCTTCGACCAGATCGGCAAGGCGCTGGCCACCACCAGCCTGCCAAGCCTGCTGGCGCAACTGGGCCTGGGCATGATGCTGGTGGGCCTGGCCTTCAAGCTGTCGCTGGTACCGTTCCACCTGTGGACCCCTGACGTGTACGAAGGCGCCCCGGCGCCGGTCGCCGCGTTCCTGGCCACGGCCAGCAAGGTTGCGGTGTTCGCCGTGGTCGTGCGCCTGTTCATGATCTCCCCTGCTGCCAGCAGCGGCGTGCTGAGCACCGTACTGGCAGTCATCGCGGTGGCCTCGATCCTGATCGGCAACCTGCTGGCGCTGACCCAGAGCAACCTCAAGCGCCTGCTCGGTTACTCGTCCATCGCCCACTTCGGCTACCTGCTGATCGCCCTGGTCGCCAGCAAGGGCCTGGCCCTGGAAGCCATGGGCGTGTACCTGGTCACCTACGTGATCACCAGCCTCGGCGCATTCGGCGTCATCACCCTGATGTCTTCGCCTTACGGCGGCCGTGATGCCGATGCACTGTACGAGTACCGCGGCCTGTTCTGGCGCCGCCCGTACCTGACTGCGGTGCTGACCGTGATGATGCTGTCGCTGGCGGGCATCCCGCTGACCGCAGGCTTCATCGGCAAGTTCTACATCATCGCCACCGGCGTCGAGTCGCAGCTGTGGTGGCTGGTCGGTGCCCTGGTGATCGGCAGTGCCATCGGCGTGTACTACTACCTGCGCGTGATGGTCACCCTGTACCTGGTTGAGCCGAACCTGCGTCGCCACGACGCCCCACTGAAGTGGGAACAGCGCACCGGTGGCGTGATGCTGCTGGCCATCGCCATCCTGGCGTTCGTGCTGGGCGTCTACCCGCAACCGCTGCTGGAGATGGTCCAGCAGGCAGGTCTGCAACTGATCGGTTGATCAGGATGTAAAAAAAACACCCCGCTCTGCGGGGTGTTTTTTTATCTGCGTGAAACAGATTGGGCAGCGCGCTTTGGGGAACGCTGCCCGGAGGCAGCATCCTCCTCCCGCTGCAATGCGGTGTGGCGTTGCTCCCTACTGGCGGAGGGTAGTTGCACCTGTGGGTTGGGCATGCCACTGGGTGACAGTTCATGGGTCATTTCAAACTCCGCGCGCACCGACCAACCGCATGCCTCAGTGGTGCATTGCAGGTAGGCAACCCGTAGAAAAATATGTCGTCCTTCGCTGGTACGGATACGCATTCGGCTATTGCAATGGGGACAGACCAGCTTGTAAGTACTCACGGCACGTACCTGCTAATGGCTATTGGGCAAAAAAGCTGTAAGGCTGATCGACAAGTTGCCGCGCTATCAGCCAAATCGATAACGGTTTTTTTCATTACACTACTGCTCATGCCAGGATTTCTCCTTTAAACGAAACCGATGTATTCATAACGAGTATTTTAAGCCTAAGGAATATCTTTAAACCAGCCATGGATATTTGTAATGAGTAACCAATCGCTCGCCTCAGTACTGGCACGCCTAAAGCTTCTGACCGGTTCGGATACCGACGTTCAGCTGGCACGGGCCTTGGAAGTCAGCCCTCAGACACTGAGCAGCTGGAAGGTCCGCGACAGCATCCCGTACTCACTATGCGTATCCATCGCCCGTAAACACGGGTGCACACTCGATTGGCTGTTGATGGGTGAGACGCAGAACCCTTCGCCCGCCCAAACCGAAGACGGGTGGGAGAACGATGTGCTCGAGCGCTTGCGCGGCCTTTCATCGGCGGACCGGCAGGCCATCTTCCTGCACATCGAAGACAAGCATCGCATCCAGCGCCTCGAGCAACAGCTGCACGCGCTCACCCAGCGCACCCCAGGGCAGGCGTGAGGCTAACCGCGCCGGCGCCAGCGCTGGATCAGCTCGCGCACTTCCACCGTATCAAGCCAAACCAGAACCTTGAGCGTGATCGGTATCACCACCACCGCTGCGACGAAGGCGGCCATGCCGCGCGACAACATGGGCGCCAGCGACTGCAGCAAGGGCTCGAACAGATAACCGACGCCCAGGGTCAACACCATCAACATCAGATGCTTACCCACTGACAGGCGCCCATCCGAAACGGTGTTCAATTGGTCCCGTGCGGCACTCACCAGTAACGCGCCGAGCAACGCCCCCAGCAGCACGCGGCCTTCCGACATCAGCAGTTCGAAAATTGCGTCGAAAACATCCTGTAGTGTGTAGTCATCGTCCATGCTCGACCTCCTCGGGCAATACCCGGAAAAAGCGCTCCCCCTGCAAGGTGCGCAACACAGCAGCGGCGATGAAACACCGGTAGCACAGCGATAGCGCACGCCCTTGAGTGTGCCCGGCCAGGTCTTCCAGGCGCTTGTAACCACGGGCCCGCAGTGCCGCTCGCCAACGCGCGAACTCCTGGGCGGCAGCGATGGCAGCGCAGCGTACCGCCAGTACCAGGCGCGCCTCGCTAACTTCCTCGCCAAGGCGCAATCGCTCACGCAATGCACGCAATTCGATGCGTGGCCAGAAAGGATCATGGCAATCGGGAAAATGTGCCTTGTTCAGGGCCCCTGCGCCTTCAGCCAGCCGTTGATTCGGGATATCCATGTACGCCTCCTCAGGCCTCGGCCAACATGCCGTAGCGAATGGCCTTGATCACCGCCGCGATGCGGGTGGGGACAGCGAATTTGCGCAGGATGTTGGACACATGGAAATTGACCGTCGATTCCTTGCACTGCAGGATCTGGCCGATCTCCCATGAGCTCTTGCCATAGGCGCACCACAGCAGCACCTGCTGTTCTCGAGGCGTGAGGCGGACCGGCACATCGACTGCGCTGTCGGCAATCAATCGCTCACTGTTTTTCATCTTCGAACTCCTCAACCATCGCCAACTGCGACAACCAATCGTGCTGCCGCCCTGCGATGCACATTACGAAGCGCCACTGCCCGGCACTACTCGCACTCTTTGTAGAATCTCGTCCTACAGGACCTGCTTGAACAGCAGCTGGCAAAAGGCTGAAATTGCGCGTGCTCTGAACGCCATTTCGCTCGTCACAACGCCGTTGCCTGTCTGCCCTTCGCCTGGAGTTGTACGATGCGTCCTGTTTTGCCCCTTTCGTCATGCCTCGGCCTTGTGGCTGCTTTTTCTGCAGGGCCCGGCGCAGCAGCGCCCTCAGTCGAACTGGGCCAGCTGCTGATCAATGACCAGGAGCAAAGCGAGCTGGAGTACGCCCGCGAGCGCCTGCAGGCGATACCGGGCGCCAGCAACCTGGTGGACATGCAGCACGTCGAGCAGGGTCGGGTGGCCAGCAACCAGGATGTGCTGGCCTATCAGCCCGGGGTGTTCGCCCAGTCGGCGGGTAACGATGGCATCAAGCTGTCGATCCGTGGCTCGGGCATCAACCGCGCACCCGGCGCGCACGGCTCCGGCGTGTATACGATGTTCGACGGCCTGCCCCTGACCGGCCCCGGCGGCACGCCTTATGAATTGTTCGAGCCGCTGTGGCTGAGCCGCGCCGAGGTGCTGCGCGGCGCCAACGGCTTCGACCAGGGCGCCCTGGCCCTGGGCGGGGCGATCAACTACGTGACCCACACCGGCTACGATGCCGCGCCGCTGCAGGTGCGCTACGAGGCCGGCAGCCGCGGCTACCAGCACCGCCACGTCAGCTCCGGCCAGGTACTGGGCAACCTCGACTACTACGTGGCCCTGACCGACTCCGAATACGATGGCTACCAGGCCCACAGCAGCGGCAGCGCCAAGGGCATTGCCGCCAATATCGGCTACCGCTTCAACCCCAACCTGGAAACACGCTTCTACCTGCGCTACCGGGAAACCGAAAACGACCTGGCCGGGCGCCTGACCAAGCAGCAGATCAAGCACGACCCGCGTGCCGCCAACGCCGCCTACCTGGCCCGCGACGATAGCCGCCCGCAACCGGGTAGCACCTGGGTCGGCAACAAGACCACCTTCTACCTCGAAGACGACGCCCGCGTGGAAGCCGGGCTGGTCTACCACGACTACCCGATGGATCTGCGCGAGGGCCCGATGCGCCTGAAGGTCGCCTACTCCGACGTCAGCGGCACGCTGAACTACCTGCGCCGCGACACGCTGCTGGGCCACGAGAGCAAGACCACGATCGGCTGGCGCACCACCAAGCACCTGCCCAACAGCGGCGCCTCGCAGTTTGCCCGCAGCAGCGGCGACAATTTCGGCGCCCGCGTGCGCGACTTCAGCTACCAGGGCTCGGACACGGTGCTGCACGTCGGCAACGACCTGGAGCTGATCCCCGACCTGTGGCTGACCACGGGCCTGGCGATGATCTACACCCGCCGCGAAAGTGACGTGACCTACCCCGCCAGCGGCGGCAAGGTCAGCCAGCATGACTGGGACTACGCGCCGCGCCTGGGGCTGCGATACGACATCAGTCCGGCCCTGCAGGTGTACGGCAACCTCAGCCGCTCGGTGGAGCCGCCGCACCCTTGGGCGCTGATCTGGAGTGCGCCGGTCAGCACCCAGCCGATCGAGATGCAGAACCAGACCGCCACCACCCTGGAGCTCGGCGCGCGCGGCGATTCGGCGCTGGGCCGCTGGGACCTGGCCTGGTACTACTCGCAGGTTCGCCATGAACTGCTGGCCGTGGAGATCGTGCCGGGTGTGCTGCCCAAGGAGTTCAACGCCAGCGCCACGGTGCACCAGGGCGTCGAGGCAGGCTTGGACAGCACGCTCTGGGAGCGCGCCGGCAGCGGCAAGTTGAGCCTGCGCCAGGCCTACACCTTCAGTGACTTCCATTACCGCGACGACGACCAGTTCGGCGACAACCGCCTGCCTGGCATCCCCATGCACTATTACCAGGCCGAGCTGCGCTACGACTGGCCGAGCGGTTTCTATGCCGGGGTCAATACGCAGATGGCGTCCAAGGTGCAGGTCGACTATGCCAACAGCTACCACGCCGACGCCTACGCGCTGCTGGGCGCACGCCTGGGCTGGAACTCGCCCAAGCAGGACTGGCAGACCTGGCTGGACCTGCGCAACCTGACCAACGAGCGCTACGCGGCGACGGTGACGCCCGGCTACAACGACGCCGGGCAGGACATCGCCCGCTCGACGCCGGGGGAAGGGTTTGCCGCGTATGTGGGGGTTTCGTACAGCTTTCGTTGAAGCAGCCGCCTATTGAGGCAACTGCACCTGCGGCTTGGTGGCGGCGAAGATCGCCCAGCTCGACAAGAACAGGGCCGCGATCAACGGCCCGATCACAAAGCCGTTGAGCCCGAACACCGCCAGCCCGCCCAGGGTGGACACCAGGATCAGGTAGTCCGGCATCCGCGTGTCCTTGCCCACCAGGATCGGCCGCAGCACGTTGTCCACCAGGCCGATCACCAGCACGCCAAAGGCCGTCAGGATGATCCCCTGCAGAAACGCGCCCGTCAGCAGGAAGTAAGCGGCCACCGGCGCCCAGATGATCCCGGCGCCGACCGCCGGCAGCAGTGACAAGAACGCCATCATTACCGCCCAGACCAGCGCGCTGGGGATGTCCAGCACCCAGAAGATCAACCCGCCCAGCGCCCCCTGGGTGATCGCGACCAGTACGTTGCCCTTGACCGTGGCCCGCACCACCCGGTTGAACTTCAACTGCAGCCTGCGCTTCTGGTGCTCGGGCAATGGCACGGCAAGGCGCACCTGGCGCGCCACTTCAGGGCCTTCACGCAGAAAGAAGAACAGCAGGTACACCATGATGCCGAAGCTCACCAGGAAGTCGAACGTGCCCTGGCCGAAGCTGTATGCCTGGCCGGCCAGCACCTGGCTGCCTTGCGTGGCCCACTTGGTGATCTTGTTCTGCAGGCCGTCGAGGTTGCCCATGCCCAGGCTGTCCAGGCCATGCTGGGCGAACGCCGGCAGCATGTGCTTGCCGCGCGTGACAAAACCGGCAATGTCCAGTTGCCCGCTTTCGATGCGCTGGTACAGGTTGGCACCCTCCTGCACCAGCAGGGCGCTGGTGATGATGACCGGCAGCACGGCCACCACCAGGCAGACCAGCAAGGTGGTGGCGGCGGCAAGGTTGCGCCGCCGGCCAAAACGCAGCAGCAGCTTGCGTTGCAGCGGAGCGAACAGGATGCCGAGGATGACCGCCCAGAAGATCGCGCCGTAGTACGGCAGCAGAATCCAGACGAAGGCAAGGGTCACCAACGCCAGGAGTACGGCAAGGGCTTTGTTCTGCAGCGCGGTCGCGTTCATGGCGTTTCCTTCAGGGGCCTGAATAGTTAGTGCAGGCGATCACTGGAAAAGTGCCACTGACGCCTTGATTCAAATCAATACGCCCTCTGCGCCAACGCCCTAGGATCCGCGACTTTTGCCCCGGTGCGCCCATGACCCCGACCGCCAAGCCCGAACTGCTGGCCCCCGCCGGCACGCTCAAGACCATGCGCTACGCCTTCGCCTATGGCGCCGACGCCGTCTACGCAGGCCAGCCGCGCTACAGCCTGCGGGTGCGCAACAACGAATTCGACCACGCCAACCTGGCCCTGGGCATCGCCGAGGCGCATGCCCAGGGCAAGCGCTTCTACGTGGTGGTCAACATCGCGCCGCACAATGCCAAGCTCAAGACCTTCCTCAAGGACCTGGCACCAGTGGTGGCGATGGCGCCGGATGCGCTGATCATGTCCGACCCTGGCCTGATCATGCTGGTGCGCCAGCACTTCCCGCAGATGCCGGTGCACCTGTCGGTGCAGGCCAACACGGTCAACTGGGCCAGCGTGCAGTTCTGGCAGGGCCTTGGGTTGAGCCGGGTAATCCTGTCGCGCGAGCTGTCGCTGGAGGAGATCGAGGAAATCCGCCAGCAGGTGCCGGACATGGAGCTGGAGGTGTTCGTCCATGGCGCGCTGTGCATGGCCTACTCCGGGCGCTGCCTGCTGTCGGGCTACCTGAACAAGCGCGATGCCAACCAGGGCAGCTGCACCAATGCCTGCCGCTGGAAGTACCAGGCAACCCCGGCCAGCGAGAATGCCACCGGCGACATCGTGCAGCAGGTCGAACCGACCCTGGGCCTGGGGGCGCCGACCGACCAGGTGTTCCTGCTGCAGGAAAGCAACCGCCCCGGTACCGAACTGCCCGCCTTCGAAGACGAGCACGGCACCTACATCATGAACGCCAAGGACCTGCGCGCCATCCAGCACGTCGAGCGGTTGGCAGCCATGGGCGTGCATTCGCTGAAGATCGAGGGCCGCACCAAGTCGCACTTCTACTGCGCCCGCGCCGTGCAGTCGTACCGCCAGGCGATCGACGATGCCGTGGCTGGGCGGCCGTTCGACATGGCCCTGATGGACAACCTCGAATCCCTGGCCCAGCGCGGCTACACCGAAGGTTTCCTGCGCCGCCATGTGCACGACGAATACCAGAACTACCTGCGCGGCAACTCGCTGTCCGAGCGCCAGCAGTTCGTCGGCGAACTGACCGGGGCCCGGGTTGACGGCCTGGCCGAGGTCAAGGTGAAGAACCGCTTTGCCGTGGGCGACCACCTGGAGCTGATGACCCCGCGCGGCAACTATCACTTTGACCTGCACCGCCTGTGCAACCGCCAGCAGCAGGCCATCGAGGTAGCGCCAGGCGATGGCCATGTGGTGTACCTGCCGATCCCCGAGCAGGTGCCGCTGGAGTTCGGCCTGCTGATGCGTGACCTCGGCCACGAGCAGCCGGCAGCGCTGCCTGACAATGCTGTAATCCCCGCCTCAGCCAGCTGACAGGCGCCACGGGCGACGATCGTGACTCTTCTGCATGAGGTCACGACATGTTGCCCACCCCTTCCCGCCGCACCTTCGTCAAAGGCCTGGGCGCCGCTGCCACGCTCTTGGGCCTGGGCCTGTGGCGCCCACTGGCCAATGCTGCCGATGGCCGCGCCCTGGCCGGCCAGGATTTCGAGCTGTACATCGGCCAGACCCCGGTCAACATCACCGGCCAGCCGCGCACGGCGCTGACCGTCAACGCCAGCCTGCCCGGGCCTGTGCTGCGCTGGCGCGAAGGCGACACCGTGACCTTGCGCGTGCGCAACCGGCTGGAGCAGGACACCTCGATCCACTGGCACGGCATCATCCTGCCCAGCGAGATGGACGGCGTGCCCGGGCTGAGCTTCGCCGGCATCGCCCCCGGCGGCGACTACCTGTACCGCTTTACCCTGCGCCAGAGCGGCACCTACTGGTACCACAGCCATTCCGGCCTGCAGGAGCAGGCCGGGGTGTATGGCGCGATCGTCATCGAGCCGCGCGAAGCCGAGGTGCATCGCTACCAGCGTGACCATGTGCTGCTGTTCAGCGACTGGTCCGATCAAGCGCCCGAAGCGCTGCTGGCCACGCTGAAAACGCAGTCCGACGCCTTCAACTACCACAAGCGCACCCTGGGCGACTTCATCGACGACGTTGCCCAGAACGGCTGGCGCGACACCGTTGACGAGCGCCTGGCCTGGGCACGCATGCGCATGAGCCCCACCGACCTCGCCGACATCAGCGCCGCAGCCTACACCTACCTGCTCAACGGCCAGCCACCGGACGGCAATTTCACCTGCCTGTTCCAACCTGGCGAAACCGTGCGCCTGCGGCTGATCAACGCATCGGCGATGACCTACTTCGATTTCCGCATTCCCGGCTTGCAGCTCACGGTGATCGCCGCCGACGGCCTTGCCGTGACGCCGGTGAAGGTGGACGAGCTGCGCATCGCCGTGGCCGAAACCTACGATGTGCTGGTAACCGTCGGCGACCTGCCCGCCTATACCCTGTTCGCCCAGAGCATGGACCGCAGCGGCTATGCCCGCGGCACCCTGGCCCGTGCCCTCGGCCTGCAGGCCGAGGTGCCGCAGCCCGACCCACGGCCGGTGCTGAGCATGGCCGACATGGGCCACGGCAACATGGCAGCGATGGACCACAGCAACATGGCGGGCATGGACCACGCCAGCATGGCCGGCATGGACCATAGCGCCATGGCGCCCATGCAGCAGCACCCGGCCAGCGAAACCGGCAACCCGCTGGTGGACATGCAGACCATGGCCCCGCGCGCCAACCTCGACGACCCGGGCATCGGCCTGCGCGGCAATGGCCGGCGGGTACTGACCTACGCCGACCTGCGCAGCCCCTACCCCGACCCGGATGGTCGCGAGCCCTCGCGGGACATCGAGCTGCACCTGACCGGGCACATGGAGCGCTTCGCCTGGTCGTTCGACGGTATCAAGTTCAGCGACGCCGAGCCGCTGCGCCTGGCCTACGGCGAGCGCGTACGCATCACCCTGGTCAACGACACCATGATGACCCACCCCATCCACCTGCACGGCATGTGGAGCGACCTGGAGGACGAGCACGGGCGCTTCATGGTGCGCAAGCACACCGTCGACATCCCGCCCGGGAGCCGGCGCAGCTACCGGGTCAGTGCCGACGCCCTGGGCCGCTGGGCCTACCACTGCCACCTGCTTTACCACATGGAAACGGGCATGTTCCGCGAGGTACGCGTCGATGCATGAGATCAACAGGCACATCATCGGCAGCCTGGCCTTGCTGGCGCTGCTCAACGGCGAACGGGCAACGGCCGGCGCCGCCCCCATGGCCAACCACCAGGTGCACGATCGCGCCATCAACTGGGCAGTGATCGTCGACCAGCTGGAGTACCAGAACTTCGAGAGCAGCAGCGCGCTGAACTGGAACGCCACGGCCTGGATCGGCGGCGATGTCGACCGCCTGTGGCTGCGCAGCGAGGGCGAACGCGAGCAGGGCAAGACCCACAAGGCCGAACTGCAGGCGCTGTGGGGCCATGCCATAAGCCCCTGGTGGGAGCTGGTCGGCGGCCTGCGCCAGGATTTCAAGCCCGCCAGTGGCCAGGCCTGGGCGGCGTTCGGCATCCAGGGCACACCGCTGTATGGCCTGGAGCTGGAAGCCACGGCCTATGCCGGCGAGCGACAACAGACCGCGCTGCGCCTGGAGGCCGCTTACGCTATGCTGCTGACCAACCGCTGGATCCTCGAGCCAACCCTTGAAGCCAACCTTTACGGGCGCAACGCTGCAGCCCACGAGCAAGGCGCAGGGCTGGCCGACAGCGAAATCGGCCTGCGCCTGCGCTATGAAATCACCCGCGGCTTCGCCCCCTATATCGGGGTAAGCTTCAACCGCCTGCACGGCAACCGCGCCGACCAGGCCCGCGAACAGGGCGAAGACCTCGCCCAGACCCGCCTGGTGGCGGGGGTGCGCCTGCGTTTCTAAAGGAGTCGTTCGACCATGCTGCGTAAACACCTGATCACCTTCGGCCTGCTGGCCATCACTGGCCTGGCCCAGGCCGCCGAGACCATCGACGTCTACCGCGACCCCAACTGTGGCTGCTGCAAGGCCTGGATCAGCCACCTGCGCGACAACGGCTTCACCGTCAATGACCATGTCGAGCCGAACATGAGCGCGGTCAAGCAGCGCCTGGGCGTGGCGCCACGCCTGGCGTCCTGCCACACCGGAGTGATCGACGGCAAGTTCGTCGAAGGCCACGTGCCGGCCGAACAGGTGCGCCTCTTGGCCAAGCGCGCCGACCTCAAGGGCCTGGCCGTGCCCGGCATGCCCATGGGCTCGCCAGGCATGGAAATGGGTGACCACAAGGATGCCTACCAGGTCATCGGCGTGACCCAGGACGGCCAGGACACCGTGGTCGCCAACTACTGATGCTCAGCCTGGGGGCGCTGTTCCTCAGCGCCTTCGGCGCTGCCACCTTGCTGCCGCTGCAATCGGAGGCGGTACTGGTGGGGTTGCTGCTGCGCCAGCCCGATGCCTGGCTGACCCTGTTGCTGGTCGCAACGCTGGGCAATGTACTCGGCTCGGTGGTCAACTGGCTGCTCGGCCGGGCCATCGAGCACCTGCGCCACCGGCGCTGGTTCCCGTTCAGCGCCAGCCAGCTGGAACGTGCCCAGCAGCGCTACCAGCGCTGGGGGCAGTGGTCGTTGCTGCTCAGCTGGATGCCGGTGATCGGCGACCCGCTGACCCTGATCGCCGGGATCATGCGCGAGCCGTTCTGGCGCTTCATGCTGCTGGTGACCCTGGCCAAGGCCGGGCGCTACATCGTCGTGGCACTGGTGACCCTGGGTTGGTTTCACACTTGGTGACACCTTTAACGTTTAAGGTGCTCCACTGACTGCTACAGTCGCCAATTCCTACATGGTCCTACACGGAGTGCCCCCATGCTGCGCGCAACCGCCCTGGCCCTGGCCTGCCTTGTCGGCGCCCCGGCCATCGCTGCCGAAACGCCCACCTACGGCAAGCAGCTCGAAGGCTTCAGCTACCCTCACCCACTCAAGCATTTCGACTTCCAGTCCCAGGGCCAGCCCCTGCAGATAGGCTACATGGATGTGCCTGCCAAGGGCCAGGCCAATGGCCGCAGCGTGGTGCTGATGCACGGCAAGAACTTCTGCGCCGCCACCTGGGAAACCACCATCGATGCCTTGAGCCAGGCGGGTTACCGGGTCGTCGCGGTGGACCAGGTGGGTTTCTGCACCTCGAGCAAGCCGGCGCATTACCAGTACAGCTTCCAGCAACTGGCCAGCAACACCCATGCCCTGCTCGAGCATCTGGGCATCGATAAGGTGGCCGTCCTCGGCCACTCCACCGGCGGCATGCTCGCCACCCGCTACGCGCTGATGTACCCGCAGCAGGTCGAGCGCCTGGCGATGGTCAACCCGATCGGCCTGGAAGACTGGAAGGCCCTGGGTGTGCCCTACCGCAGCGTCGACCAATGGTATGCCCGCGAACTCAAGCTCGATGCCGAGGGCGTGCGCGAATACGAGCGCAAGACCTACTACGCCGGGCGCTGGAAGCCCGAGTACGAGCGCTGGGTGCAGATGCTGGTGGGGCTGAACCAGGGGCCGGGGCATGAGGCGGTGGCGTGGAACTCGGCGCTGATCTACGACATGATCTTCACCCAGCCGGTGTACTACGAGTTCAAGGACTTGAAGATGCCGACCCTGCTGATGATCGGCGACCAGGACAGCACCGCCATCGGCAGTGACATCGCCCCGCCGCAGGTCAAGGCGCAGCTGGGCAAGTACGCGGTGCTTGGGCCGCAGGTGGCGAAACTGATTCCCCACGGCGAGCTGGTGACCTTCGAAGGCATGGGGCATGCGCCGCAGATCGAGGAGCCGCGGCGCTTCAACCGCACCCTGGTGGAGTGGCTGGCGCGCTGAGCTGACAACGTCCGGGGCTTCAGGCGAAGCGTTGCAGCTGCATCTCCCGCAGCCGGCTCAGGGTCCTTTGGAACGGGAACGCCAGGTACCCTTGGGTGTAGAGCGCATCCAGCGGTACCTGCGCCTCCAGGTACAAGGCCACCCGGCGGTCATAGCATTCGTCGACCAGGGCAATGAACCGGCGCACCGCGTCATCCTTGGGCGAGAGGGCGGGCAGCTCACGGTCGCCCGCCGCCACCCGCGCCGCGCCATCTTCGGTGCCCCGGGCGATACGCCCTTCGCGCTGGGCACCGCCCAGGGCCGGCACCCCCTCGACCAGGATCGCCGCAAAGCGGTCGCACAGGGCCATGAATTCCATGGCCGACAGCGGCTGCTCGCACAGGTCGGCAAACCGGCACCAGATGGCCTCGGCGCTGTGGCGGATGACCTGAACCTGGCGTGTGCCCACCGGCAGCGGCTCGGTACTGCCAGGGTCCTGGGGGCTGAGCTGCTGGAAAACCGCCTGTAGCTGGCCCGGCCTGCCCGCTTCGGCCACCCAGTAACGTTGCCGGGCGGCGCCGGGATGCAGGCGGTGGTCCTGCTCGCCGGCCACCGGCAATACCTGCATGTGCCGCTCGATGGCGTGGATCGCCGGGAGGAAGCGTTCGCGGTTGAAGCCGTCGCGGTACAGCTGTTCGGGCGGCTGGTTGGAGGTGGCCACCAGCAGAACGCCCTGGTCGAACAGCACCTGGAATAGCCGGCCGAGGATGATTGCATCGCCGATGTCGCTGACGAACAGTTCGTCGAAGCACAGTACGCGGATCTGCCCTGCCAGCTCGCGGGCCAGCGCCTGCAGCGGGTCGGCGGTGCCATTGAGCTGGAACAGGCGCTGGTGGACCCAGGCCATGAAATGGTGAAAGTGCTGGCGCCGCGCTGGCACGCTCAGGCAGCGGTGGAACAGGTCCATCAGCCAGGTCTTGCCGCGGCCTACCGGGCCCCAGAGGTAGAGGCCCTGGGTCGGGCGGCCTTTTTCCAGTGCTTCGAAGCAGGCCTGCAGCGCGTCGACGGCCTGGGCTTGCGCCGGGTCCGGGGCGTAGCCTTGGGCGGTGAGGGCTTGCTGGTAGAGCGATTTGGGATCGTGCGTCATGCGGCATTATGTTCACCGGCCCCATCGCCGGCAAGCCGGCTCCCACAGGTACACCGCAGGGCTGGATGTCTAGGGTGTACCTGGGCTGCCCCAAGGATTGGATGAGTGTCCAACTTCTTGGGAGCAGCCCATACCTGTGGGAGCTGGCTTGCCAGCGATAGGCACCGCAGGGCTGTATGCCTAGGGTGTACCTGGGCTGCCCCAAGGGTTGGATGGGTGTCCAACTTCTTGGGAGCAGCCCATACCTGTGGGAGCTGGCTTGCCAGCGATAGGCACCGCAGGGCTGTATGTCTAGGGTGTACCTGGGCT
>NZ_DJTF01000173.1:0-4182 GCF_002438125.1 Pseudomonas sp. UBA6315 | reverse complement strand
TTGCGGTTGCGCAGCACGTTCAGGGCCTGTTGCTCGCGGGCCTGCTCGGTGCTGTCGGTGGCGCGACGGCCCAGCACTTCCAGCACGTGCCAGCCGTACTGAGTTCTGAACGGCTTGGTCACTTCACCTTGCTGGGCGTTGGCCATCTGCTCGCGGAACTCGGGTACCAGGCTGTTCGGGTCGACCCAGTTGAGGTCGCCGCCGTTCAGGGCAGAACCCGGGTCTTCCGAGAAGCTCTTGGCCAGCTCGCCGAAGTCTTCGCCGTTCTTGATCCGGTCATACAGGCGCTCGGCGAGCTGCTCGGTGGCGGCATCGCTGCGAATCTCGCTTGGCTTGATCAGGATGTGGCGCACATGCACTTCATCGCGCAGCACGTTCTCGCTGCCACCGCGCTTCTCCTCGAGCTTGAGGATGATGAAGCCGTTGGGGATGCGGATGGGCTGGGTGATGTCGCCCACGGCCATGCTGCTGAGCATCTTGGCGAAGTCAGGTGGCAGCTGGCCGGCTTTACGCCAGCCCATCTCGCCGCCTTCCAGGGCGTTTTCGCTGGCAGAGCGCTCGATGGCCATCTGGCCGAAGTCCTTGCCCTGCTTGAGCTGCTGGTAGACATCGCCGACCTGGCGCGCCGCAGCCTGGATGGCGTCCGAATTGGCCGCCTCCGGGGTAGGAATCAGGATGTTGGCCAGGCGGTACTCTTCCGACATCTGCATCTTGCCCAGGTCCGAGTTGAGGAAGTTCTTCACTTCCTGTTCGGATACCTGGATGCGCTCGGCGACACGGCGCTGGCGCACGCGGCTGATGATCATCTCGCGCTTGACCTGCTCGCGGGCGTCATCGAACGACAGGCCGTCATGGGCCAGGGCAGCACGGAACTGCTCCAGCGACATGCCGTTGCGCTGGGCAATGGTGCCGATGGCCTGGTTCAGCTCTTCGTCGGTGATGCGAATGCCGGAGCGTTCGCCAATCTGCAGTTGCAGGTTCTCGACGATCAGGCGTTCCAGTACCTGCTGTTCCAGCGCGCTGGTCGGCGGAACTCCGCCGCCGCGCTTGGCGATGGTTTGCTGTACCTCGTGGACGCGCTGGTCCAGTTGGCTCTGCATGACCACGTCGTTGTCGACGATGGCCACCACACGGTCCAAAGGTTGCGGTGCGGCATGCGCCACGCCGCTCAGCAATACAGCGCCCAGCAACGCGGGGCGCAGACGATCAATAAGCTTGGTCTTCACGTGTACGGTAACCTTGAATGCCTTGGTCGAGGAAAGATTCGACCTTGTTGCCTACCACGCCACCGAGGCCTTTCAGCACGATCTGCAGGAAGATGCCATGGTCGCCTTTTTCGTTCTGCGGAGTGGCCTGGCTGAAGTCGTCGTAGTCGATCCAGTAACGGTTGATCAGGCGCAGTTTCCAGCAGCAGTTGTCGTATTCGAAACCGCCCATGGCTTCCAGGGTGCGGTTGCGGTTGTAGTCGTGCTGCCAGCGGGCGATGACGTTCCATTGCGGTACGACCGGCCAGATGACCGAGAAGTCGTGCTGCTGGATCTTGTAGTAATCCTTGATGTAGTTCGGCGTGCCAGGCGTGCCGTAGTCGCCGCCGCCCACTTTCCACGTACCGGTGGTGGAGTCGTAAGCGATGGTGTCGTTACGGTAGCGATAGCCGAGGTTGACGATCTTGTTCGGATTGTCTTCAGGCTGGTAGTGGAACATCGCGCTGCCCGAGCGGGTGCTGCGGCTGTCCGGGTCCCAGTTGAAGTCCGAATTGAAGCGCCAGTCGCGGTTGAAGTAGTAGTTGTACAGCAGTGCGTATGGCGATACATCGGACTGCGAATCCTTGCGGTTGCGGTAGTCGATGCCCGGCAGCTGGACCTTGCGGTCCTTGAAGTAGTACGCCTGGCCAATGCTGAAGTTCTGACGCTCGAAACCGTTGTCTTCGATGTAGCGGGTGGTCACACCAAGCGACAGCTTGTTCTCGTCACCGATGCGATCGACACCGCTGAAGCGGTTGTCGCGGAACAGCGAGTCGAAGTTGAACAGTGTTTCACCGCTGTCGAACAGTGGGATGTCCACTTGGTCCTTGTACGGAACATAGAGGTAGTACAGCCGCGGCTCGAGGGTCTGGCGGTAGTTGTTGCCGAAGAGCGACGTATTGCGGTCGAAATACAGACCACTGTCGACGCTGAAGATCGGGATGTCGCGATTCTGGTTGCTCTTGAAATCGCCGTTGAGCGCCACCGAACCAGGATTGTCGGCGATGTCGCGCTTGCCCTTGCCATCCAGATCCAGGTCGTAATTGGTATACATGTACTTCAGCTTCGGCGTGACGTAGCCATAGCTGGCAGTCAGCGGCAGGCTGATTGCTGGCGCGACATTCAGGCGGGTGCCGTTGGCGCGAGCGACGCCGAAAACGTTTTCATCGAGTCGGCGGCCAGGGAAGCCGGCGCTTTCATCCGGAACACCATCTTCATTGGTAACGAAGTCATCTTTCAGGTCCCGATCGAAGCGCACGGCCTCGGTCTGGTAGCTGAAATCGAAACCGCTCGGATGGTACGGCAGCATGCCATCGATGGTGATCTGCGGCAGCTTGTTGTACGGCGTGATCTGCGAGATGGTCGCCATCTCGTAGGCTTGCGCATTCAGGCGAGCGGTGTAGGTATCACCACGCCAGGTCAGCGCACCCTGCTGGTTGACCACGTCCTGGCTCTTCACGCCGATCTGGTCGGTTTCAAGGTCCTGGAAGTAGAACGGATCGCTGATGTCGGTGTAATCGACTTCAGTCATCAGGCGCTCGTCCAGGCCACCCTTGTGCTGCCAGTTGATCATCCAGCGCTGATCTTTGTAGTCAGTCTGGTCCTTGCGATCGTCGTTCTTGTCGTTCAGGTACGCGCCGCCGAACTGGCCTTCGCTGGACTTGGTCAGGTAGCGGAATTCGCCTTCCATCAACAAGCCACGCTTGGTCATGTAGCGCGGGTACAACGTGGCGTCATAGTTTGGCGCCAGGTTGAAGTAGTACGGGGTGACCAGCATGAAGCCGGTGTCGCTGGTGCTGCTGAACGACGGCGGCAGGAAGCCGGACTGGCGACGGTCATCGATCGGGAAGTAGATGTACGGTGTGTAGAACACCGGGAAATCCTTGACCCGCAGGGTGACGTTGGTCGCGGTACCGAAGCCGGTGGCCGGGTTCAGGGTGATGTTATTGCCCTTCAGCTGCCAGGCGTTGCTGCCCGGTTCGCAGGTGGTGTACGTACCGTCCTTGAGACGGATGATGGCGTTTTCGCCACGCTTGGCGTACAGGGCGTTGCCGCGGATGTGCGACTTGTGCATCACGTATTCGGCGTTGTCGACCTGGGCCTCGCCCGTGTCGAGCTGGATCTGCGCCTCGTCGCCAACCACCAGCGAGCCGTTGTCGCGGATCTTGACGTTGCCCTTGAGCTCGCCGCGGTTCTCGGTCTGGTAGAGGTTGGCCTCGTCGGCCTCGACCTGCATGCTGCCCTGGCGCATGACCACGTCACCGGCGAGGGTAGCGATCTGCTGCTCCTGCTGGTACCTGGACACCTTGGCATTGATGTAGGTCGGCGATTCGTCCTTCGGCGTGGTGTCGGCCATGCCCGGGCGGATAGGCTCGACATACGCGCCACCGCAGTACGGGCCGGTTTCGGCCAGCTGTGCGGCGGTGAGCTTTTCACGCGGGACCCAGTCCAGGTGGCTGTAGTCTTCGCTGCGCGACTTCAGGCCACGGCCCTTGCTCTCGGTGACCAGCATCGGTTTTTCGCCGCTTTCGGCTTCAGCCGACGGGGCTTCGGTGCCGGACGTGAGCGCGGCACCTTCGTGCACGGGGCGCGGAGGCAGGTTATTGACGGGGGACTTGGGCTTGCAGTCCCAACCACCGGAGGCGGACACTTGGCAGTCGAACTGCTCGGCAGCCACCGCATAGGGGGTGGCCAGAGGTTGCATGGCCAGCAGACCGCCGGTCACCAGCAACGGAAACTTTCTACGAAACGCGGGGGATTTCAATGCCATCTTATTAGTCCGGGCTTCCTGCGTGCCATCTGCCCGCGTGTGGGGCCGCACGCCTCTCGATGGTCTGAAAAAGATGCTGGATAATAAAGCATGACCCGCTTGACGGCTAGGGCCGTCGGAGACCCTTGTAATGCCTGAACACGATGTACGCCTGCAACAACTGACTGT
>NZ_DJTF01000146.1:0-34322 GCF_002438125.1 Pseudomonas sp. UBA6315 | reverse complement strand
CCTGCTACCCGCACCCGGCGCCCCACGGCCAGTCCGCTCCACTGACGCGCCCCGCGGTCCTGCTTCAGCACCCCGAACAGTGCCCGCCCCCGCCCCTACCCGCCTTGGGCTATCGTCAGTCGCGCGACCACAACAATACGCTCCGGCGTCCGCAACACCGTGCCTGCCTGGGTACGCGCGGGCAAAGCCCATGGAGCACGACCAGACTGTTAGGGACCTACTTAATGACCACCAGCAGCACTTATGCCCAGGCGCCCGCCGCGCCGGTCAACTCGCCCGCGCGGGTGGCCACCGCCAGCTTCATCGGCACCGCCATCGAGTTCTACGATTTCTACGTCTATGCCACCGCCGCCGCCCTGGTGATCGGCCCGGTGTTCTTCCCGTCAGGTTCAGGCACCGCGCAGATGCTGGCGGCCTTCCTCACCTTCGGCATCGCCTTCCTCGCCCGACCACTGGGCTCGGCCCTGTTCGGCCACTTCGGCGACCGCATCGGGCGCAAGTCGACCCTGGTTGCCTCGCTGCTGCTGATGGGCGTATCGACCACCCTGATCGGTGTGCTGCCCGGCTATGACAGCATCGGTGTATGGGCCCCGATCCTGCTCTGCCTGCTGCGCTTCGGCCAAGGCCTGGGGCTGGGAGGCGAATGGGGCGGCGCAGCCTTGCTGGCCACCGAGAACGCGCCGGCAGGCAAGCGCGCCTGGTTCGGCATGTTCCCGCAGCTTGGCCCTTCGATCGGTTTTCTGGCGGCCAACGGCCTGTTCCTGACCCTGGCCCTGGTGCTCAGCGACGAGCAGTTCCGCGACTGGGGCTGGCGCATTCCGTTCCTGCTCAGCGCCGCGCTGGTGCTGGTGGGCCTGTATGTGCGCCTGAAACTCGAGGAAAGCCCGGTGTTCGCCAAGGCCGTGGCGCGCCACGAGCGGGTGAAGATGCCGGTGGTGGACCTGTTCGCCAAGTACTGGATGCCGACCCTGCTGGGCGCGGCGGCGATGGTGGTGTGCTATGCGCTGTTCTACATTTCCACGGTGTTTTCGCTGAGCTACGGGGTGACCACCCTGGGTTACAGCCGCGAAACCTTCCTCGGCCTGCTGTGCTTTGCCGTGGTCTTCATGGCCCTGGCCACACCACTGTCGGCGTGGCTCAGCGACCGCTACGGGCGCAAGCCGGTGCTGATCGTCGGAGGCCTGCTGGCGGTGGCTTCGGGCTTTACCATGGAGCCGCTGCTGACCTCGGGCTCGACCACGGGCGTGGCGCTGTTCCTGGCCATCGAGCTGTTCCTGATGGGGGTGACCTTTGCCCCGATGGGCGCATTGCTGCCGGAGCTGTTCCCCACCCACGTGCGTTATACCGGTGCTTCGGCGGCGTATAACCTGGGCGGCATCGTCGGGGCCTCGGCGGCGCCGTTCTTTGCCCAGAAGCTGGTGAGCATGGGTGGGTTGAGCTGGGTGGGGGGGTATGTGTCGGCGGCGGCGGTGATCAGCTTGATTGCCGTGCTGTGCCTGAAAGAGACGCGCGACAACGAACTGTAAGTGAAAGGGGCTGCCTTGCAGCCCATCGCCGGCAAGCCGGCTCCCACAGGCATCAGCAACCCTTGTGGGAGCCGGCTTGCCGGCGATGGGCCGCAAAGCGGCCCCCGCACTTTCAGATCAGAACTCGACCTTGACCGCTTGCGAAGCCCGGGTCGCCTTGGCCCGCGCAGCTTCCACCGATTCATCACGCGCCAGGCACACGCCCATCCGCCGCTGCCCATTGATTTCCGGCTTGCCGAACAAGCGAATCGCCGTATCCGGCTCGCTCAGCGCCGCGCCCAGGTTGGCAAAGCTGGTCTGCTGCGACTGCCCCTCAGGCAAGATCACCGCCGACGCCGACGGGCCGAACTGGCGCACCACCGGAATCGGCAGGCCAAGGATGGCGCGGGCATGCAGGGCGAACTGCGACAGGTCCTGGGAAATCAAAGTGACCAGGCCGGTGTCATGCGGGCGTGGCGACACTTCGCTGAACCATACCTGGTCGCCCTTGACGAACAGCTCCACGCCGAACAGGCCACGCCCGCCCAGCGCATCGGTGACCGCCTTGGCCACCCGCTGCGACTCGGCCAACGCTTTCGCGCTCATGGCCTGGGGCTGCCAGGATTCCTGATAGTCGCCCTTCTCCTGGCGGTGGCCGACCGGCTCCAGGAACGTGGTGCCGCCGACGTGGCGCACGGTCAGCAGGGTGATTTCGTATTCGAAGTCGATGAAGCCCTCGACGATCACCCGGCCCTTGCCGGCACGGCCGCCTTCCTGGGCGTAGTCCCAGGATTTTTGCAGGTCGGCATCGCTGCGCAGCAGGCTCTGGCCCTTGCCCGAGGAGCTCATCACCGGCTTGACCACGCACGGGTAGCCGACGTCGGCCACGGCCTTGGCGTAGTCCTCGAAGGTGTCGGCAAAGTGGTAGGGCGAGGTCGGCAGGTCGAGCTCTTCGGCAGCCAGGCGGCGGATGCCTTCGCGGTTCATGGTGAGCTGGGTGGCGCGGGCGGTCGGCACCACGTTGAAGCCTTCGTTCTCTAGCTCCACCAGGGTGGCGGTGGCGATGGCTTCGATCTCGGGGACGATGTAATGGGGTTTTTCAGCTTCGATCACCGCGCGCAGGGCCACGCCATCGAGCATGTTGACCACGTGGCTGCGGTGCGCAACCTGCATCGCCGGGGCATTGGCGTAGCGGTCCACGGCGATCACTTCGACGCCCAGGCGCTGCAGCTCGATCACCACTTCCTTGCCCAGCTCGCCGCAGCCGCAGAGCAGTACTCGGGTCGCGGTAGGCGACAATGGGGTTCCGATACGGGTCATTTCAGGTCCTCGAAGGCGTCCGGGGCCGCACCAGGCTTGGCGCAGCCCGCTGAAAAAGGACCGGTATTCTACACCATCAACCGGTGACGGCGGCCCGCCGCGCGCGAAATGCCATGGCCAGCCACACCGCGGTCACGCCGGCGAATTTCGAGGCCATGGCGGTGCCGATCACGGCCGGGGTCAGGGCGCCGATCATGCCGAAGAAGATGAAGGTGTCGACCGGGATGCTCAGCGCCGAGCTCAGCCACAGGCGGTCGCGCAGGGGCCTGCGGGTGATGCTGAACACCAGCCAGTCGATCAGCTCGGAGATGAAGAACGCCGTGGCGCTGGCCAGGGCGATGGCAGGCTCGGAGGTGACGTAGGACAGCACCAGGGCCAGCAGCATGGCGATCAGCGCGCCGTGGCCGAAGCGGGTCTGCACCATGTCGCGCAGGATGAACACCAGGCCGCCCCAGGCGGACCAGATCACGTCCAGGTGCGGGGCGCTGGAGAAGGCGTAGTTGATCAGCACTACGCTGCTGATATAGGCGATGAGATAGAACATGGGCAGGCAATCTGTGGGCAAGCCCTACAGATTAGCGCCGGCCTCTTCGCGGGACAAGCCCGCTCCCACAAGGTCCATGCTCGTCCTTGTGGGAGCGGGCTTGTCCCGCGAAGAGGCCGGCAGCGTACTCACCGCCCGATAATCAACCCCGCCGCCACTGCCCGCTCGTGGCACAGCTTAAGCACCATCCGGCGCTCGTCATTGCTCATCCGCCCCCAGCGGCCGATCTCGGCCACGGTGCGCTGGCAGCCGGTGCACACATCCTGCTCATCCAGCGCACAGATGTTCACGCAAGGCGATGCCACCGGCCGTTCGACGGCAACCGCCTCACTCATCGTCAGCCACCAGGTCGCGCGCATAGCGCTGGGCATTGTGCACGTAGTGCGCGGCACTGGCCTCGAGCATGCGCTTCTGCTGCTCGTTCAGCTCGCGCACCACCTTGCCCGGCGAGCCCATCACCAACGAACCGTCGGGGATTTCCTTGCCTTCGGGGATCAGCGCGTTGGCGCCGATGATGCAGTGCTTGCCGATGCGCGCACCATTGAGGATCACCGCATTGATGCCGACCAGGCTGTAGTCGCCGACGCTGCAGCCATGCAGCATGGCGTTGTGGCCAACGGTCACGCCCTTGCCCAGGGTCAGCGGCGAGCCCATGTCGGTGTGCATCACGCTGCCATCTTGCACGTTGCTGTCCTCGCCGATGTCGATCAGCTCGTTGTCACCGCGCAGCACCGCGCCGAACCACACGCTGGCGCGGGCCTGCAGACGCACGCGGCCGATCAGCGTGGCATTGGGTGCGGCCCAGCTGGTGGGATGGCTTTCGACCCGCAGGTCGCCCAGGCGGTATTTCATGTTCGCTCCTCAGGGTGGCAACGGCGGCGGGGTGCGCCCCGCTCAGATTTCTATATAGCGCTCGGGAGGCTGGTGCAGGCTGATGCCGGCGTCGAACAGCAGGTTCACCAGCTCGACGATCATGATCGCCGACAGCCCCCAGATCTTGTATTCGCCATAGCGATAGCTGGGCACGTACCAACTGCGGCCCTGGTAATCGATACGGTGGGTGTGGTCACGCGGGTCCTGGCGGAAGAATTCCAGCGGCACGGTGAATACTGCCGCGATCTCCGCATCATTGGCGTGGTACTCGACGAAATCGGGAATAAGGCCGACGAATGGCGTCACCTTCAGGCCATGCAGGGAAATCAGCGGGCTCAATGGGCCGATCACTTCCACCAGGCCAGGGGGCAGGCCGATTTCTTCCTCGGCCTCGCGCAGGGCGGTGAACACCAGGTCAGGGTCTTCCGGGTCGCGTCGGCCACCGGGGAAGGCCACTTCGCCGCCGTGGGTGGAGAGGCCCTTGGCGCGCAAGGTGAGGACCAGTTCGGGCGCTTCGCTGCGGGTAATGGGCAAAAGGACCGCCGCCTCGGGGAACCGTCGGTCGGTTTCCAGCGAAGCCGGTTGGTGGTTGCTCATTCGGCGAAGTAGCTCGTCCAGCATTGCGCACTCTCGTTTCCAAGGCCTGCCCAGCATGATGCACCAAAGCCACGCAGCACCCAAGCCCCGCGCGCTTGCGGCAATGCTGCCTGGCGCGCCAAGATAACCGCAAGCAAAGGGAGACAGCATGAAATTTTGCAGCGCGTGCGGCCAGCCAGTCATTCAGCGGATCCCCGAGGGCGACAGCCGCCCGCGGTACGTCTGCGAGCATTGCCAGACCATCCACTACCAGAACCCCAATATCGTCGCCGGCGTGCTGCCGACCTGGGGCAGCCAGGTGTTGCTGTGCCGCCGCGCCATCGAGCCGCGCCGGGGGTTCTGGACCCTGCCCGGCGGCTTCATGGAAAACGGCGAAACCCTCGACCAGGCCGCCCGTCGCGAAACCGTCGAGGAAGCCTGCGCGCGCGTGGGTGCGATGGCGCTCTATCAACTGTTCGACCTGCCGCACATCAACCAGGTGCACGTGTTCTTCCGCGCGGAGCTGGCCGACCTGGACTTCGCCGTCGGCGTCGAAAGCCTGGAAGTGCGCTTGTTCGAACAGCACGAGATCCCCTGGGACCAACTGGCTTTCCGCACCGTCACACGCACACTAGAATGCTATTATCGCGACCGCATCGGGCAGCACTACCCCGTAGGCCATGAGTACCTGCCACCGATGATCGTCGCGCCCATCACTTAATGCCTTCAGGGATACCGTTTCATGCGCTGGTTGCTTGCCCTCTTCTGCCTTTGCGTTACCTCGGTGTCCCAGGCGGCCTTCACCGAGACCATCATACGCAAGCCGCAACCGCCCGTGCCGCAGCAGTCGCAATCGCAGGCGGCCATGCAGCCGCTGATCGACAAGGTGCTGGTGATCAAGTCCGAGCGCCGCCTGCAGCTGATCAGCCGTGGCGAACCGCTGAAGACCTACCGCATTTCGCTGGGCAAACAACCCAAGGGCGCCAAGGAGCGCGAGGGCGACAAGAAAACCCCCGAAGGCTTGTACTGGCTCGACTGGCGCAAGGAAAGCGACCGCTTCAACCTGGCCATGCACATCACCTACCCGAACGTCACCGACGCCGCACGCGCCAGCCGTGAAGGGGTGAGCGCCGGCAGCATGATCATGATCCACGGCACCCCGATCAACGACAATTACCCCGAGTGGTACTTCCACACCCTGGACTGGACCGACGGCTGCATCGCCATGCGCAACCGCGACATGCAGGAAGTGTGGGAACTGGTACGGGATGGGACGATGATCGAGATCCGGCCCTGACAATCCGTCGTTGCAACTGAAGCTGTAGGAGCTTTCTCACTTCAGTTCCACTCCCGTCCTACGCCCGCCTAGGCACGAGACTGCATCCAGGCGGATGCGCAAATTCTTAGCATCCACGCAAACAAGTACGTGATCCGTACGCCATTTGCGGGGTGCTTCCATGCTGTTTCCATCGCGCCACATCGCCGCCTGCTGCTTGGCCGGTTGCCTGGCCCTGCCAGTGGCGCTGGCCGACGACCCTGCCAGCCAGCAACTGCGCGACCAGCAGCAGATGCAGCGCCAGCTCGAGCAACACCAGCGGCTGAAACGCTGGCAACGCCCGCCGCTGCCCAGCCCTGACAGCGGCCCTGCCACCACCCCATCCGAAAACAGCCCCTGCGTGGCAGTCACCGGCGTGCGCCTGGCGGGCAACCAGCGCTTGTCCACCCAGGCGCTGGCACCCAGCGTCGCCGACCTGGTGCGCCCGTGCATGGGCGTCAGCGACATCAACCGCCTGTTGAAAGCCATCACCCAGCGCTACGTGCAAGCCGGCTACCCGGCCAGCCGCCCCTACCTGCGCCAAACGCCCCAGGCAGGCGCACCGCTGGATATCGTCATCCTCGAAGGCTTCGTGGAATCGATCGAGCTCGGCACCGACCTGCCTCTTTCGCTGCAAGGCGCATTCCCCGACCTGCTTGGCCAACCCCTCTACCTGCCGCAGCTCGAACAAGGGCTGGACCAACTGAACCGCCTGCGCGCCTTCGAGCTGAGCGCCGACCTGCTGCCCGGCGAGCTGCAAGGCGGCACCCGCGTGCTGCTGCAGGGCCAGCAGCTGGCCCCGCGCTGGCACCTCGACAGCCGCCTCGACAACCGCGGCAGCGCACTGACCGGGCGCCACCGCATGGCCCTGGGCCTGGGTATCGACAGCCCGTTCGGCGGCAACGGCGACCTGCGCCTGACGCTGGCCTCGACCGTGCTCGACGCCCCCGGCCGCAGCCAGGGCATCACGCTCTACTACAACATCCCCTACGGCCCCTGGAGCTTCACCCTCAATGCCAGCCAACTGCGCTACGACGCGCCGATCCCCGAGGGCCGGCACCACAGCAGCGGCAACAGCAGCTACCAGGGCGTGAGCGCCGAGCGCCTGCTGTGGCGCAACCAGCACGGCATGCTCAGCGCCAGCGCCCGGCTCGACCGCAAGCAGCTCATCAACCGCACCAACGGCGCCGTGATGGCCGTCCAGAGCCCGACCCTGAGCACCGTGGAGGCCGGCCTCAACTTCCTCTGGCTCGAGGCCGGGCTGTGGAATGGCTACCTCGGTGTCGCCCAGGGCACCGACTGGTTCGGCGCCGACCGCCCAAGCCAATACGCAAGCGCGCCGCGGCCAGACTTTCGCAAGTACCGCGCCAACCTCCTGCACCTGCGCCAAGGCCCGGCACAGTGGCCGTGGCGCTGGCAGAGCGAGCTGGCCGTGCAGTACAGCGCCGACGACCTGCCCGCCGTCGAGCAACTGCTGGCCAGCGACGACTCGGCCGTGCGCGGCTTTCGCCAGCACACCTACAGCGGTGCCAGCGCCGGCGTCTGGCGCAACACCTTCAGCCAGCCACTGCCGCCAGCCTGGACCCACCCCTTGCAGGTCCGCCCCTACCTGGGCCTGGACCGCGGCTGGGTACGCCTGAACCGCAACCTGCCCGCGCAGCGCCTGACCGGCATGGCGGCCGGCATCGAGCTGAGCTTCCCGCACAACCGCCTGCGCCTGGACTACCAACGGGCCGTGCAGGCCAGCAACCGCCCCCGCCAGTCCCTGGAGCCCGGCTTCTGGGTGCTGGAGTGGGCCCTGTCCATCTGATTCACCCACAACAAAAAGAGAACAAGACCATGCAGACACTCTCGCCAATACCGTCTATCCGCCCCGACACGTTGCGTTGGGCCATCTTCCTCGCCGTGCTCGGCTCGGCCCCTGCGCTGGCGCAAGGGGGCCTGGAGGCCGCCGCAGGCCCTGGAGGTACGCCGGTGATCAGCAATGACCACGGGGTGCCGGTGATCGACATCGTCGCGCCCAACACCAGCGGCCTGTCGCACAACCAGTTTCTCGACTACAACGTCGGCCACCCCGGCGTGGTGCTGAACAACGCCACCCAGGCCGGGCAATCGCAACTGGCCGGGGCACTGGCTGCCAACCCGCAGTTCCAGGGCCAGGCCGCCTCGACCATCCTCAACGAGGTGGTCAGCCGCAACACCTCCCTGATCGAAGGCCCACAGGAAATCTTCGGCCGCCCGGCCGACTACATCCTGGCCAACCCCAACGGCATCACCCTCAACGGCGGCAGCTTCATCAACACCACCCGCGCCGGGTTCGTGGTCGGCACCCCGGAGCTGCACGAGGAGCAGCTGAAGCACTTCAACACCCTCAATGCCAGCGGCACCCTGCAAGTGCTCGCCAACGGCCAGCGCAATGCCGAGGGCGCACTGGAGCTGATCGCCCCCAAGCTCGACAGCCAAGGCCTGCTGATGGCCAAGGGTGACCTCGACGTGACCGTGGGTCGCAACCGCATCGGCCGTGAAGATGGGCACGTCATCGAGCACCTGCCCGGCACCCCGGGGAGCATCGACGCCAACCTGTTCGGCGCCATGCGCGCCGGCCGCATTCGCGTGGTCAGCACCGCTGAAGGTGCCGGGGTACGGGTGGGGCCGGTGCAGATCAAGGCCGAGCAAGGCATCACCGTGCAATCGGCCGGCGCGCTGCAGGTCCACGGCAAGGTCGAGCAACCGGGCGAGCTGACCACCGAGCGCGGCACCCTGCGCCTCAGCGCCGCCGACGACCTGACCCTGCGCGCCGTCGACGGCAAGGCCGAACGCATCGAGATCAAGGCCGGCAAGCAGCTCACCCTGGATGCCGACAGCCGCGAGCGCATCGCCCGCGAGCAGGAAAACTGGAAAAAGAAATTCCTCTTCATCACCCGCGAAACCTACGCCCGCGAACGCACCACCACCGACCACCACCTGCGCGGCACGCAGCTGCAAGCCAGCCAGGACGTTACGTTGCAGTCTGGCGCCGACATGCGCCTGGAGGCCGCCGACGTGCAGGCGGGCGGCGAGCTGAGCCTCGACAGCGGCGCCAACCTGGACATCATCGCCGGCAAGAGCAGCCAACGCGTCGAAGAGCAGATACGCCACCGCAAGGACTTGTGGCGTGGCACCACGGACACCTCCCGCTACAAGGAGTCGGCACAGGGCAGCTCGCTGCAGGCCGAGCGCATGACGGTCAAGGCCGGCGATACCCTCACCGTGCAAGGCAGCAAGCTGCACAGCCGTGGCGACCTGGACATCAACGCCAAGCACGTCGACATCGGCACCAGCGCCCTGCAGGAACAGAGCTCCCACCGCAACTACCAGGGCGATCTGGTCTCGGGCCTGTTCTTCGGCGACCGCAAAGCGGATGAAACCCAGGGCCAGCATCTGGTCGGCAGCAGCCTCAGCGCCGATGGCAAGCTGGCCATGACCGCCGACCAGGTGAGCATCAAGGGCAGCACCGTGCATGGCAAAAAGGACTCGGTGTTCTACAGCGAAAAAGGCGCCCTTGCGATCGAGGCCGACCATGGCAGCACTACCTCCACCCAACGCGACAGCAGCAGCAAGCTGTTCGGCCTGATCGGCAAGGACCATGAACGTACCGACCGCAACCAGCAGGTGCTGGTCAGCGACGTAAGCTCGGCCAGCAACCTGCGCCTGGCCAGCGCCAAAGAAATGCGCATCCGCGGGGCCAAGGTCGAGGCTGGCGGGCACCTGCAGGTCGATGCCAAGGGCGACGTGCTGATCGACAGCGCCCAGTCGCTCAGTGAAAGCGACAGCCGCAGCCAGCAGCGCGGCTTCACTGCCAGCGCCAAACAGACCCAGAACGCCGAGGACGGCAAACCCGCCTCCCGCCAGTACAGCGCCGGCGTGGGCTACGACGTGGTCACCAGCACCGGCAAGCAACGCCAAACGTCGCAGGTCGCCAGCGAGCTCAAAGGCGCAACGGTTGGCCTGAACAGCGATGGGCACCTGCAGGTCAATGGCTCCAAAGTGCACGCCACCGCGGGCGATCTGGACGTGAAGGCCAGCCAGCTGACCCTCGGCGCAACCCGCGACGAGCGCGAGTCGAGCACAGAAACCCGCCGCAGCGGTGGCGGCCTGACGGTAACCGCCGGCATCGATCGGCTGGGCAGCCTGTTCGAGGGCCATCACCAGGTCGAGACGATCACCGAGCGCGACAGCCAAGTACAACGCAGTGAACTCAGGGCCAGCGGCGACCTGAAACTCGACACCGAGCAGCTGGTCACCGAAGGCGCCCGAGTGAACGCCGGCAAGACCCTCAAGATAAATGCCGAGCGCATCGAGAACCGGGCCGTGGAAGACATTCATGAACGCGAAGAACACCGCAACGAATGGTCGGCCAGCCTCGGCGCCAGCCTGGAGTACCGCGACCTGACCCGCCCGATCGAGCGGCTGGTGCTGGGTGAGGAAGCCGCGCGCTTTCAGCAGGCCTCGCCCGAGGATGCCATGGTCGCCCCCAGCGTCGGCGCCGACATGACCATCGACCACATCAAGCGCCTGGAAAACCAGCGCCGCGGCTTTGCCCAGGTCAGCGAGCTGGCGGGCGCCGAGGTCGAGGTGAAGGCGCACACCATCGATGACCACGGCACCGCCTGGCGCGCCAACGCCGGCGCGCTGCAGATCGATGCCCAGCAACACCTCCAGCGCGCCGCCGCAAACACCGAGCAGAGCACCCTGGAGCGCCTGGCCTATGGCGGCGACCTGCGCGTGGACACCAGCACCGGCAAGGACATCAACGTGCGTGCGTCCGGCAAGGGCGGCTCCCTGGACCAGCAGGACATCGCCAGCACCGCCGTGCCCGGCAGCCTGTATGGGCAGCAGGGCATCCAGGTGCAGCTGGGCAGCGATGGCCGCTACGAAGGCACGCGCATGGACGGTGGTGACGGCGATGTGGCCATCCACAGTGCCGGCACGCTGTCGCTGCTACAGGCGACCGACCACGCCCAGCAGATCTCGCGCCAGCTCGACGGCAACGCCTGGGCCAAGCTCGGCAACCGGCCCGGCAGCACCGGCGTCGACGCCCGCGGCTACCTCGACCACGCCCAGCGCCAGGCCAGCCAGACCAAGGCCCAGGTGGCGCAGGTCGATGCCAAGGGTGAGGTGCGCCTGAGCAGCGCCGGCGACCTGCTGCTCGAAGGCACGCGCATCGGCAGCCGCGAGGCCAAGGTGGGCGATATCCTGGTGCAAAGTGGCGGCCGCGTGCAGGTCAAGTCGGCCAGCGATACCCAGCAAGCCAGCGGCACCAACCTGGGCGGCGGCCTGGAGCTGGCGGTGAAGACCGGCAGCACCCAGGGCGGCGCCATCGGCGGCCACTTCAACCACGGCAAGCAGAACGAGGACGCCCGCCAGGCGGTCGATGCCCAGGTTCACAGCACGGGCAAGCTGACCCTCGCCAGCCAGGCCCGCGAGGACATCGCCGTGCATCTTGAAGGCCTGCAAGCCTCGGCCCAGCAGATCGACATCGATGCCGCCAACGGCGGCGTGCTGATCGAAGCCTCGTCCAACTTCGAACGCCGCGACAACCTCGACATCACCGCCGGCGCCGGCTTCAACCAGGCCAAGGGCGCCACCGACACCCGCGGCCTGCACGGCCGGGCGCAGGTGAACCTGGACAAGCGCGACAACCTCACCTGGAACCCCGGCACCCTGCGCGCCGACCACATCAGCCTGAACAGCCGCGGCGATACCCGCATCGAAGGCGTCAGCCTGGAAGCCGGGCGCATCCAGGGCGCAATCGACGGCGACCTGCTCCTCGCCAGCCGCAAGGACCGCGTCGATACCCTGAGCGTCAAGGCGGACGCCCGCCTGAGCCAGGAGAAAAACCCCCAGGGTTACGTCAACGCGGCCAGCGCCATGGCCGGGCCACTGGGCGGCAAGGTCAGTGAAAAGGCAGGCTCCGCCTTGAGCAAGGCCGACCCCGGCTTCTCGCCAACCTTCAACCTGGAGGTGTCGCACGTCCAGCGCGACACCGTGGCCCAGCAAACGGCGCTCAAAGGCAGCGAAGGCATCGACCTGAATGTGGGCGGTGGCGCCCAGCTGGTGGGCGCGAAACTGCAGTCGGCCAAAGGCAGCGTCGCGCTCAACGCCAACGCAGTCACCCAGCAAACCTTGAGCGGCAATGACTACCGCCGCGACCTGTCGATCGATGCCTCCAACTCGCCGGTGGACCTGGGCACCGCCATTGCCCAGATCAGCAAAGGCAAAGGCGCGGCGGATGGCGAGAACGCACTGGACCTCGGCTTGCTGCGCACCAGCGGGCACAGCCGCAGCGAGCAGTGGGCTTCGGGCGTACAAGGCAAGCCGGACTGAAGCCTGAGCGCCTTACCAGCGCAGGTCCCGTTGCCCTGTCAGAGCCTGCGGCCCCAGCCACTGGGCACCGCGCAGCAGCGGGATCAGCGCGGCGTCCGCTTGCAGTTCGAAGCTCGCCCGCGCCCGGCGGGCCAGCAGGTCGGCCTCCAGCGCCAACCGATGCTGGCCTTGCTCGGCCAACTGCCCCCGCAGCTGCCAGCCGCTGGCACAGGTCAGGTCCAGCCAACCCTGGCCCAGGCCCATTGACCAGGGCTCACTCAAGGCAAGGTCGGTGACCGTCAGCCGGCCTTGGCCGGCACGGCACTGGCGCCACGCCCCTTGTGCTCGCAGTACGCCCTGCCACTGCCCCGCCATTCGATACTCGGACGGCGCCGTGGCCTGTGCGCCCAGGGCCGCCACCTCCATCCGCCAATGCCATGGCCAGCCCTCGGCCAGCAGTTGCCAGCCCTGGCCCTGGAACCCCAGTTGCACATTGGCCTGCAAGCGCCAGGGTTGCACGGCCCAGCGCAGCGGCCCGACCGGCCCGAGCTGCGCTGCCTGGCCATGCCACAGGCTGCCGCTGACCGCTTGCCCGGGCAGCCCCAGGCCACGCGCCACCCAACTGGCCGGCAACTCCACCAGCAACGCCGCACCGAACACCAGCCCGGCCCAAAGCAGCCCCCAGCGGCTCACGGTTGTACCACCAGGTCGAACCGCAAGGCCTTGCCGTCCCGCTCCAGCGCCCATTGCAGCGGCCGGGCGCCCTCGGCCTGAATGGCCTGCAACCAGTGCTGCAGCACCCGCTCATCGGCCACCTGGCCGCGCAGTTGCCACTGTTTGCCTTGCGCCTGGACGTCGGCAAGCTCGATTTGCCGCGCCTGGGCAGACTGGCGCAGCCGTTCCAGGCTCAGCGCAGGGCCCGCCTGCAATGCCCCGGCCTGCTGCGCCAGGGCGCGCCACTGGCTCAATGCCTGCCATTGCGCCAAGCCCTCACGCAGCGCGAGTACGGCCAGCAATACGCCAATCAGCCCCCAGGCCAAGCGCAGACGATGACGTTGAATCCATTGCCCGCTCATGCCGCCGCCCCCAAGTCGAAGACCACCTGACCAGCACCTTGCACGAGCACACTGGCGCCCACCGCACTGGCCATTTCCTGCCACGGCGGCGCATCGCCTTCACCCTGCATTGTCAGCTGCCAGCGCTGGCCATCGAAGCGCACCGCCTGCAGGCGCCAGCCCGGGTGATCCTGCAACCAGGCGTGCAGGCGGGCCTGCAGGTCTTCGAGCTGGCGCGTGCGCAGCTGCTGCTGCAATTCACCTTCGCGCAGGCGCTTGAGCGCTTGCGCCGCGTGACGCGGGCTGGGCTGTACACCCGTCACCTGCAGCACCTGGGCACGCCAGGCCTGTACCTGCCGCCACTGCTGGCTGGCCCACAGGCCACCCCAGATCACGCCGAGCAGCAGGCAAGCCGCAATCAGCCGTTGCTGTGGCTGAGACAGCGCTGGCACGGCGCGCACCTGGCGGGGCCGATCGAACAGGCTCGGCAGGTGCTCCAGTGGCGCCAGCGTGCCTGGCCAGTCACCGCTCATTGGCACAGCGCTCAAGCTCGCCCACGGCTGGCGCGGCACTTCGCCAAGCACCTCTGGCCAGGCCAGCCAATGCACCTGCCCCGCCTCGCTCACGCCGCTGTACAGGTGCGTGCCCGCAGCTCGCTGCCAGTGCCAGGCCGTGCCCGGCTCAGGGGTGGGCAACAGCTGAAACTCGGCCCAGCAGCGCTCCACCGCAAGCCCCCATTGCGCGCATTGGGCGTGCCAGTTATCCAGGTGCTCGCGGGCCACTGCCAACAAATGCAATTGCCCCGCCTGGCGCGCAAGGCAGGCGCACTGCACCTCGTCGGGGGCCTGCAGCAAGCGGTCTTCCAGCAGCATCGGCCATTCATCACGCTTGAGCCCTGGCGGTGCCGGCAACTGGAACTGGCTGCAGGCATCGCCCGGCAAGATCAACGCCACCCGCGCCTCGGGGTGCTCGGGGGGCCTGCCCTGCCCTTCGCGCTGCAGCCCATCGGCATCGACCAGCAGCCAGCTCCACGTCGCCCCCGGGCGCAGCAGCAACCAGGGTTTGGCCGGCGGGCGTCGGCGCCACTCAAGCTTCATGAGCGCCCCCAGGGGAGCACGAAGGTGCAGACATACGCGGCTCCGTCTCGCTGCAATTCAAGGCGCACGCCACGGCCAGGGTGCGCGGGTTGATCGGAAGGCCAGGGCAGCCAGCGGCCGCCCTGGTGGTACAGCACGGTCATGGCACTCACCCGTGGCAGTTGCTCGCGCAGCAGCCACTGCGGCTCGCCGGCGGCGTAAAGGTCTGCCGAGCTTTCCAGCAGCAGGCGCTGGTCACGGGCATCGAAACGCAGGCGCTGGCGTTGCAGGCGCGAGCCACCTTCGGCCTCCGGCACCGCTGCTGCGGCCACCCACAACAGCTGCTGGCGGTCGGCCTGCCAGTCCAGCCAGCGGGTGGCCAAGGGCAGGCGCTGCTCGTACAGCTGCCTGAGCACCGGGCTGTCGAAGCGGCGTTCCAGGGCCAGGCAGAAGTCCAGCACGCTGGCCTCGTGCTGGTTGGCCTGCAGCCGTTCGCGCACCTTGAGCCAGCCGTTGACCAGGGCGGCGAGCATGACGCCGAGCACGGCGGTCAGGGCCAGTGCCACCAGCAGCTCGATCAGCGTCAGCCCCGCTTGCCGTTGGCCAGGCTTCATGGGCGCTGCAGGAAGACGGTGTACTGGCCCAACGGCAGGCGCTGGTCGCGGTCGGCGAACAGTTGCAAATCGCCGCGACGCAAGTCGCGCACGCCCGTGCGGCGCAGCTGCAGTTGCCAATGGCATGCCTGCCCGCCCTGGCTCAGCTCGCCGGCCACCTGATTGCTGGCCGGCCAGTACTGCTCGACGGCAAAGCGCGCCTGCAGCTCGCGTGCGCACAGCACACCCAGGCGGTGCTGCTGCACGCTGTGCTGCACGGCCAAGCGCTGGCGCAGCACCTGGCTGGTGATGACCGCCAGCACGGCGGCAATCGCCAGGGCCACGGTCACTTCCAGCAGGGTGAAGCCTCGCTCTCGGCGCTTCATGGCGACATCGCCACCTGCAACTGCCCATCACGGCCCCAGGCCCAGCGCTGGCTGCCCTCGGCCCAGTACCAGCGGACCACGCCCGGCTGCGCCCAGCCGTGCGGGGTGAACAGCATCCGCGGTTGCGGGCTGGCCGGCCAGTCCGGGCGCAGGCCCTTGGGCCAGTCGCCCAGGCGGGCCGGCTCGAGCACCCAGGCATCGCCCTCACGGCGCACGAACTCCGGGCGCTGGCCGTTCCAGCGCAAGCCGCGCAACTGCCCCGCATGGCGGGCCAGCATCCCTTGCTCGCGCACCTCCACGGCCAGGCGCTGCAGCGCCTGCTCGGCACTGGCCGCCGCGCCCCCGAGCGAGGCCACCGCAAGCCCGGTCATGAGCCCGGCGATGGCCAGCACCACCAGCAGTTCGATCAGGCTGAAGCCACGCTGCCCGCGCACCGTTCACAGCGCCCAGTTGCCCAGGTCGGCATCCTGGCCTTCGCCGCCCGGCACGCCGTCGGCGCCCAGCGAATACACATCGACCCGCCCGTGCTCGCCCGGCATGCGGTACTGGTACGGGGTGCCCCAGGGGTCCTCCGGCAGGCGACGAATGTAGCCGTCGCTGCGCCAGGCGCGAGGGATCGGCTCCTGGGCAGGCTTTTTCACCAGCGCCGCCAGGCCTTGCTCGTTGCTGGGAAAGCGCAGGTTGTCCAGGCGGTACATGTCCAAAGCCTGCTCCAGCGTGGCCAGGTCGGCCATCACCTTCTGCCGCATGGCCTTGTCCTGGTTGCCGAGCACACTGGGGGCGACCACTGCGATCAGCAGGCCGATGATGAAGATCACCACCATGATTTCCATGAGCGTGAAACCACGCTGGCGGTTGCGTCGATGCTGCATGTGAAAACTCCTTGTCGGCTACAGTTGCAGGCCCTGGTTGAGTTGCATGATCGGCAGCAGCACCGCCAGCACGATGAACAGCACCACGGCGCCCATCACCAGGATCATCAGGGGTTCGAAAAGCGCCATGGCGGTGTCCACCTGGCGGGCAAAGCCGCGTTCCTGGTCGTCGGCCACGCGTTCGAGCATGTCGGCCAGGGTGCCGCTGGCCTCGCCGCTGGCGACCATGTTCACCAGCAGCGGCGGAAACTGCCGGCTGGCGTCCAGCGCCCGGTGCAGGCTGGTGCCGCCCTGCACCTGCTGGCGCACCTGCGCCATGGCCAGGCGAATGCGCTGGTTGCCAACGGTTTCGCTGGCCACCTGCAAGGCTTCGAGCAGGGCCACGCCGCTGCTGCTGAGGATCGCCAGGCTGCGCGCCAGGCGGGCACTCTCCAGCACCTGCAGCAGGGCGCCGATGCGCGGCAGGCGCAACAGCAGGTCGTCGCGGCGCAGGCACCAGTGCGGCTTGCGCAGCAGCCAACCGGCGAGCAGCGTCAGCAGCATGGCCAGCCCCAGCAACCACGGCCCGGCCTGCACCAGGCCCTGGCTCAGGCCGATCAGCAGCGTGGTGACCAGGGGCAGGCTCTGCCCGGCATGGGCGAACTGTTCGGTGAGCTTGGGCACGACGAAGGTCATCAGGCCAATCACCACCGCCAGCGACACGCCCATCAGCACACTGGGGTAGATCAAGGCCGTGCGCGCCTTGTGCTGCTGGCGCTGCACCTGCTCAAGATGGTCGGCCAGCCGCGTCAGCACCTGGGCCAGGCGCCCGGAGCGCTCGTCCGCCTCGACCAGCGCGCAGTACAGGCCGGTGAATGGCGCGCCCTGGCGGGCCAGGCTGCGGGCCAGGCCCAGGCCTTCGGCCAGCGAGCCGCGCAAGGCCACCAGCACCCCGTGCAGGGCAGGCTGGCGCAACTGGCGCTCGAGGGTGGCCAGGGCATCGACCAAGGGGATGCCGGCGGCGGTAAGGGTGGCGAGCTGGCGGGTCAGCTCGCACAGTTGGGCGCGGTTCAGGCGTTGCCGACGGGGCTGGCGGCTGCCGGCCTCGACGCGCTGCAACTGGCGCGCGAACAACCCCTGCTCGCGCAGCACCTGGCGCGCATGGCGTTCGCTGTCGGCCTGCAGGCTGGCCTTGTGCGGTTTGCCGGCGAGGTCGACGGCCTGGTAACGGAAGGTCGGCATGGCTCAGCCCTGCACCACGCGCAGCACTTCGGCAAGGCTGGTCTCACCCCGTGCCAGGCAGTCGCTGGCCATCGCCACCAGGCTGCGCCGGTGCGGCGCCAGGTAGTCGTGCATGGCCTGTTCGCTGGCGCCGTCGTACAACAAGGCGATCAGCCCGGCATCCAGTTCGATGAACTCGTACAGCCCCAGGCGCCCGACATAGCCACTGCCCTGGCAAAGCTCGCAGCCCACGGCGTGATGGCTGCTGCCCAGCGCCGTCAGCTCCGGCCACAGGGCGCGCTCGGCAGCTTGCAGCGGTTGCGCCTGGGCGCAGCTGCACAGCCGCCGCACCAGGCGCTGGGCCAGCACCCCGCGCAGGCACGAGGCGATCAGGAACGGCTCGATGCCCATGTCGCGCAGGCGCGTCACCGCGCCCACTGCGCTGTTGGTGTGCAGGGTCGACAGCACCAGGTGGCCGGTGAGGCTGGCCTGCACGGCGATCTGCGCGGTTTCCTGGTCGCGGATTTCGCCGAGCATGATCACGTCCGGGTCCTGGCGCAGGATGGCGCGCAGGCCGCTGGCGAAGGTCAGGCCGGCGCGGGGGTTGATGGCGGTCTGGCCGATGCCGGCGATGGCGTACTCCACCGGGTCTTCGACGGTGAGGATGTTACGGCTGCCGTCGTTGAGGCTGTTGAGGCTGGCGTACAGGGTGGTGGTCTTGCCCGAGCCGGTTGGGCCGGTGGACAGCACGATGCCGTTGGGGCGCGCCAGGCAACTGCGCAGGCCCTGCAGCACGGCGCCTGGCATACCCAGGTTGTCCAGCGCCAGCAGGCTGGCCTGTTTGTCGAGCACGCGCATCACCACGCGCTCGCCGTGGATGCCGGGCAGCGTCGACACCCGCACGTCCACTTCACGGCCCGCCGCGCGCAAGGTGATGCGGCCATCCTGGGGCTGGCGCTTTTCGGCGATGTCCAGGCGCGCCATCACCTTGATCCGCGACACCAGCATCGCCGACAGCGCCCGTGGCGGGCGCAGCACCTCGCGCAGGTGGCCGTCGACGCGCAGGCGCACCACCAGGCTCTGCTCGAAGGTTTCGATGTGGATGTCCGAGGCGCGCAGGCGCAGGGCCTGGCCGAACAGGCCGTTGATCAGGCGGATGACCGGGGCCTCGTCGTCGCTTTCGAGCAGGTCTTCGATGCGCGGCATCTCGCTCATCAAGCTGTCCAGGTCGACCTGCTCGCCGATGCCCTCGATCAGCGCCTGGTTGGCGCCACTGCCGGCCTGGTACAGCTGGCCGAGGCGTTCATCGAAGGCGGCGGGTTCCAGGTACACCAGCGCGGCCGGCTGGCCATGCACGCGCAGCAGTTCCTGCAGCTGGTCGCTGTCGGCATCCTGGCGCAGCCACAGCTGCCAGCCGGCGTCCATCGGCGCCATGGCCAGGCCGGCCTGGCGCGCCAGGCGATAGGGCAGCATCACCAGCTACCGCCTTCCAGGCGCGCACGGCTGGCGGGGAACACCTGCAGCAGCGGCGTGCCTTCTGCCAGGTCCGGCAACTTCAGCGGCGTGGTCTGCTGCAGGGTGCGGTACTTGTCTTCGCTCAGCCCGGCCAGGCTCGGGCCGTCACGCAGGATGCGCGGGCGGATGAACACCATCAGGTTCTGCTTGGTGTTCTTGCTGGCGTCGGAGCGGAACAGCCGGCCCAGCCCCGGGATGTCGCCGAGAAACGGCACGCGCTGGTCGCTGGTGCTCAACTCGTCGCTGATCAGGCCACCCAGGATGACCAGGCCGTTGTCCTCGACCATGACCTTGGTCTTGATCTCGCGCTTGTTGGTGATGACGTCGCTGGCCGCGCGGGATTCGGCGATCGAGGACACCTCCTGGACGATGTCCAGGCGCACGCTGTTGTCGATGTTGATCTGCGGCTTGATGCGCAGCTTGACCCCGACTTCCTTGCGCTCGATGGTCTGGTAGGGGTTGGCGTTGTTCTGGGTCACGGAGCCTGTGACGAAGGGCACTTCCTGGCCGACCAGGATCGACGCCTCGGCGTTGTCCAGGGTCAGCAAGGTGGGTGTGGAGAGCAGGTTGAAGCCGCTCTTGCCCTTGAGCGCGTTGATCAGCATGGCAAAGTTGAAACCACCGCCGATGTGGCCGATGCCCACCGTGGCCCCCTGGGTACCCGACAGCAGGTTGCCCAGCGCCTCGTTGTCGCCGCTGGCGGCGGCGCCTGCGATATTGGCGATGTTCACCCCGTTGCTGCCAAAGTTGACGATGCCGGCACCGAATTTCTCGTCGGCGAACAGCCATTGCACCCCAAGCTCCTGGGCGCGGGTGTCGGACACCTCGGCGATGATCGCCTCGACCACCACCTGGGCGCGGCGGATATCGAGCTGCTCGACGATCGAGCGATAGGCCGCCAGCTCGCTGTCGGGGCCGACCATGACCACGGCGTTGGTGCCTTCCTCGTACTCCAGGCGAATGCCCGAATCGCTGGCCGCAGCCATCGGCGGCTTGTCCTTGCCCTCCCCTTCGGCCAGGCCTTCGCTGGGCGCCGCGCCTTCCTGGCTGAGCCCGCGCAGCACCTTCACCACCTCGGCCGCGTTGGCATGGCGCAGGTAGATCACTTGGGTATTGCTGGAGCGCTGGTTGTCGCTGGGGCGGTCGAGTTGGGCCATGAGCGCGCGCACCCGGTCGCTGTTGCCGCGCACCAGCAAGGCATTGCTGCGCGGGTCGGCGACCACCTGGGTGGCGTCGGCGCCCTGCTCGCGGGCCAGCAGGCGGGTCAGCAACTGGGCGGTGTCGGCGGCACTGGCATGACGCAGGGGCATCACCTGCATGGGCTCGTCACTGACCTGGTCGAGCTGGCGCAGCAGGCTGTCGATGCGGTCGAGGTTGCTGCGCCAGTCGGTGACCACCAGCAGGTTGGCAGCGGGGTACGGGGTGATCACACCGACGCGCGGGTCGATCAGCGGTTTGAGAATGCCGAGCATCTGCTCGCTGGCGGCATTGCGCACGTTGAACACGCGGGTGGCCACGCCATCGCTGCCCTCGCCGCGCTTGCCCTTGGCCTCGACCGGCACCGGCTCCAGGCGCGCGGCCTGGTCGGGGACGATCTTCACGCTGCCGTTGGGCAGGTCGACCGCCGCAAAGCCCTGGGCGCGCAACTGGGCCAGGAAGATGTCGTAGATGGCATCGGCATCGTGGCGGTCGACGGTGCGCACGGTGACCTTGCCCTTGACCCGAGGGTCGACGATGAAGGTGGTGCCGGTGATGCGCGACACGCTGTCGATGAACTCGCCCAGCTCGGTGTCGACGAAGTTCACCTCGTACAGCGGCGTGCCGTTGTCGTCGAATTCTTCCGGCTCCTGGGCCCAGGCCAATGACAGGGCCAGGCTCAGGGCGGCGGCCACGCAATATCTGACAGGCATCGTTCATCCTTGCCGCTTGAAGCCGGTCACGGCGGGGCGTGGCGGCCAGGGCAGGCGTTCGCGCCGCCCCTGGTTGTCGAAAATCAGGCCATCGGCGTCGATGTCCTGCAACACGATCCCCGGTGCCAGGCGCTGGCCACGGCCGAGGGTGCGCACCTGTTGGCCGTAGCGCAGTACCACCACGCTGGCCGACAGCGGCTGGGCCTTGAGCCCGCCGAGGTAGTGCAGCGGCAAGCGCGTGAGGGCGATGGCGCCGTCATCGACGGCCGCCTGCCAGTGGCCGACCATCAGCCCCGGCAGCGCACTGCTGGCTGTGCTGGCGGGGCTGGCCGGCTGCGGCTGGCGGCTCAGTTGCAGCACGCATTGCGCGGCCAGCCAGCCGGCCAGGGTCAGCAGGCCGCAGGTCACGGCACGGGCGCCCAGGCTCACGACGCCACCTGGCGCGGGTGCCAGCCGGGGTGGCCCTGTACGTAGCGCACTTCAGGGAGCGCCAGGGGAGCCAGCTGCCAATCGGCAGGCTGGCGCGACAGCCAGGCCTCGACCCGCTGCCACAGGGGTTCGCCGGCCTCGGGCTGGAACTGCAGGCCGAAAGTGCGGCACAGGCCCTGCACCGGGTCCAGGCCGGTGATGCGCTTGCCTTGCGGGCTGTAGCTGACGCGCCAGGCCTGCCCTTGCCAACGCGGCAGGTCCTGGCTGTTGTCCAGCAGCAGCGGGTCGCCGAACAATTGCTCGGCGGCGTTTTCCAGCACTTGCTCGACCTGCCGCGCCGGGGCTTCGACCACCGCGGCCGGGTAGCCGCCGGTGAGGCTGATCAGGTGCTCGCGGGTGATCGTTTCGCCGGCGGCCAGCGGGTAGTCATAGCGCAGGCCCGGCAACAGCACGGGCATGCTGCTGTCATCGGCCAGGGCCTGGTGCAGCAGGCGGTCCCAACTGCCGCCACGGGTATCGCGGCGCCACAGCGCCTGCGGTGCGCGGGCCAGGGGTTGGTCGAGCCAGGCCGCGTGGCCTGCGCGCTGCTGCTGCAGCTCGCCATGCAACTGGCTGGCACGCAGCTGCGCGGCGGGTGTGAGTTGCTGGGCGAAGGCCGGGAAGAAGCGCCCCTCGAACTGCCACTGCCCGGCCACCTGCTGGCAACGCAGGCGGAACGCACCACTGGCCCGGCAGCCGGCAAACAGCACCGGCACGCGGCGGCCACTGACCTGGCTGGCGTACACCGGCGCCGGCCACAGGTCCTGGCCACGGGCGCACAGCAGCACATCGATTTCAGGCACCCGCTCGGCCAGCCACAGGCCCGGGCCGGTGCCCACGTCGGCCAGGGCCACCACCAGGTCCGCTTCGCGGCGCGCGCGCTCGAAGGTCGGCAGCAAGGCCTGGTACCACTGCTTCAGGGAGGCTTTCTGGTCCTGGGCGTAAGGGTCGCTGATGCCGACCACCGCGATCCGCGCACCGCCCCGTTCGAAGGTGTGCAGCGGCTCGAGGCCCAGGGCCTTGCGTTGTTCGTCGGCAAGCCCCGCGCCGAGGGTGATGGCCGAAGCTTGGCGATACAGGCCGGCACTGCGCTGCGGCCAGAGCACGCGCTCGTCGCTGCTGACCCGCACGTCGCTGCCCAGCAGCTGGCTGCCCTGCACACCGCTTTCGCCGTGGGTGAGGTAGGCCAGGCCACTGCCGTTCCAGCCCTGGCCGTTTTCCAGGGTCAGGCTATTGCCCTGGCCCGCCTCGCCGCGCAACTGCTGCAACAGCGCCGCCAGTACCGCGTAACCGCCCAGGCGCACGTTCTGGGCCTGGCTGGCATCGAGCAAGGGCGCCAGTTGCGGTTGCGCGAGGCTGGCGCTGGCGCCGGTCATCCACGGCGCACGCCCCAGGTGGCTGACCGGGCCCAGGCGGGTAGCGGGCACCACGGGCAGGCCGGGCTGGCGCGCATCGAGGGTGTCGGCGACATACAGCAAATCGACGCTGGCAGCACCGCCACGCTGGCCCGGCAACGCGGAACAGGCGCCGAGCAACGGCGCCAGCGCACCGACACCCATCCAGCTGATTACTTCGCGCCTGTGCACACTGCTTGCCATCGGGCTCGCCGTCCTTATCCGAGTTCACTTTGGGCCCCGGATGTTGCGGCGTTGGCATGACAGTTTGATGGCAGAAATCCGACAGCCATTCCAAATCGTTCTGTCGTGCGCAGTAGTAAGAACTTACAGTTTTAAAACCCCGTTAATATTTTTGCCAAGGAAACATCATACTTGCGCTCTAAAGTCGCGGTTTCTTACAACTCAGCCAAATCAAGGACACCTGATGAGTCGAGAATCCGGCGACAACCTGGACCGCAACCACAGCGGCAACCTGCCAATGGCCAACGTCATGGATGCTTACCTGAGCCGGCGCAGCGTGATGCGCGGCAGCCTGGGCGCGGCCATCGCCATGATCGCCGGTACCGGCCTGAGCGGCTGCTTCGACAGCGGCGGCTCCGACCATGACGACCCCGTCACCGAGCCACCGGTCACCGAGCCGCCCGTGCCTGAACCGGAGCCGAAAATGGCCCTGGGCTTCCAGTCCATCCCCGGCTCGCGCACCGATGCCTGCGTGGTCGCCGCCGGTTACAGCGCCTATGTGCTGGCGCCGTGGGGCACGCCGCTGAACAGCAACGGCAACCCGTGGAAATCGGACGGCAGCAACACCTCGACCGACCAGGCCAACGCCATGGGCATGCACCATGACGGCATGCATTTCTTCCCGATCAATGGCAGCTCCGAAGACGGCCTGCTGGCGATCAACTTCGAATACATCGACACCGCCGCGCTGCACCCCAACGGCTCGACCACCGACGCCAACGGCAAGCGCCCGGTCGAGGAAGTGCGCAAGGAAATCAACGCCCACGGCGCCGGCGTGGTGCGCCTGCAAAAGCTCAACGGCCGTTGGCAGGTGGTCGACAACGACCCGCTCAACCGCCGCTTCACCACCGCCTCGCGCATGGAAATCACCGGCCCCCTGCGTGGCACCGAGCACGTCAAGACCAAGTACTCGACGGCCGGCACCCATTGCCGCGGCACCAACAACAACTGCGGCAACGGCTACACCCCGTGGGGCACCTACCTGACCTGCGAAGAGAACTGGCCAGGCATCTTCGTCAACAAGGGCACCCGCCCGGAAGACCAGCGCCGCATCGGCGTCGGCACCTCCAGCGGCCAGTACAAGTGGGAGAGCGCAGCCGGTGACAGCAGCGAGGTGGCCGATGAATTCGCGCGCTTCGTCGTGACCGTCAAGGGCGCCAGCGCCAGCGACGACTACCGCAACGAAGCCAGCACCTATGGCTACATCGTCGAGATCGACCCGTACAACAGCAGCACCCTGGCCACCAAGCGCACCGCCCTGGGCCGCTTCCGCCACGAAGGCTGCTGCCCGGGCCTGCCGGTGGTGGGCAAGCCACTGGTCTGGTACATGGGCGACGACTCCAACAACGAGTACCTGTACAAGTTCGTTTCCACCGCCGTGTGGGACGCCGCCGACGCCACCCCGGCCGACCGCCTGGCCACCGGCGCCAAGTACATGGACCAGGGCAAGCTCTACGTGGCGCGCTTCAATGCCGATGGCACGGGTATCTGGCTGCTGCTGGACGTGGCCACGCCGACCAAGGATGGCCGCACCCTGGGGGCGCTGTACGGCGACCTGCCAGGCATCATCCTCAACACCCGCGGCGCCGGCGATGCCGTGGGCGCAACGCCGATGGACCGCCCGGAGTGGACGGCGGTCAACCCGCTCAATGGCGATGTCTACCTGACCCTGACCAACAACAGCGCGCGTACCCCGGAAAAGGTCGATGCCGCCAACCCGCGCGGGCCGAACCGCCACGGCCACATCATCCGCTGGCACGACAGCGACGACCAGGCGAGCTTCACCTGGGACATCTTCGTGTTCGGCGCCAACGCCGCCGGCACCGCCGACATCAACCGCTCGGGCCTGACCGAGCTCAACCAGTTCGCCAGCCCCGACGGCATGAGCTTCGATAGCCGCGGCGTGCTGTGGTTCGAGACCGACAACGGTGAAACCACGCTCACCGACTACACCAACGACCAGCTGCTGGCGGTGATCCCCACCGACCTGGTGGATGCCACGGGCAAACAGGTGCCGATCAATGCCACCAACCAGGTGGACCTGCGCCGCTTCTTCGTCGGGCCGAACGGCTGCGAGGTGACGGGGATTGCCTTCACCCCGGACAACAAGTCGATGTTCGTCAACATCCAGCACCCGGACAACTGGCCTTATACCGACAAGGCCACCGATGCTACCCCGGCGGGTGGCAAGGTGCGGCCGCGGGCTTCGACGGTGGTGATCCAGCGCAATGATGGTGGCGAGATCGGCACGGTCTGATTCGGACTTTCAGGGGGCCGCTGCGCGGCCCAATCGCCGGCAAGCCGGCTCCCACAGACGGGCTGCGCAGCAGCTCCTAGGCCTCCCACAGACGGGTGGGAGCCGGCTTGCCGGCGATTGGGCTGCGCAGCAGCCCCAAGGCCTGATCACCAGGCAATCGGCTCGCGGCTCTTCACCCGCACCTGCTGCGCCGGCACCCGCGCATGCCACTGCACCACCCCCAGCGCTTCCACCTGAAACGCGCTGCGCATCGTCCGCCCCTGCTCCTCGAACGACAGCTGCAACAGGAAATGCCCACTGTTGAGCAGCAACCCTTCGCTCAACCGCTCGAAGGTTTCGTCATCCACCGCCCCCAACGCCTGGCGCAACGCCGAGGCATCCTCGTACCCCGATGCCGGCCGGCCGCTGACGATGCGGCTGAGCAGCGCGCGCGGGTAGCGCCCTTCATACAACGCATCGAGCAATGGCAAGTGCTCAAGCCCCAGGGCGTTGGCATTCAGGCGCCAGCCGGTGGTCTGCGGCAATGCGCACAGCATCGGGTAACGCCGCTGGCGCCCGGCATCGGGCTCCAGCAACAGGTTCAATTCGCTGGTATCGAGCATCGGCTGGTTGGCCGCCAGGCGCGGCGGTTGCTGGCGCAGGTACTGGGCACTCTCGGCGCCTTGCAGGCGCGTGTCGCTGTCGTGGTCCAGCCAGTCGGCCAAGGCATCGACCAGCCGTTGTGCGGCCATGTCATCCCCCAGCAAGTGGCGCAACTGGCGCTCGGCCCGCTCACCGTCAGCGCCGAGCAGCGCGTTGACGTTGAAACAGGCATGTTGGTCGCGCACCCGCAATTGCGCCTGGCCGGCGCCAAAATCATAGGTCAGCGGCTGCCCGCGCAAGGCCTGCCAGAACAGCGGGCTGAGGCGCCAGGCAGGGTCGCGCAGGGCCTGTTCGGCGTAGGCCAGGCCAGCCTGCTCCATGGCCCGCACCTGCACCCGCTGGCGCAGCAACTGCACCTCATCGACCTGGCGCCGGCCATCCTCCACCAGCCAGGCCATGCCCGCGGCGAGCATCGCCAGCACCACCATCACCATCAGCAGCGCCGCGCCCTGCTGTCGCTTGCGCGTCATCCCTACCCCTCCTGGTTGCGTGAAGGCGCCAGTCAACACGGCGGCTGTTGCAAGCAGATGGCAATGGCCTTGCAGTCATGTTCGCGTCATCTACACGCGGCAGGATTGGCCTTTCTTTTCATGGCCTTACAGGAGTATTCGAAATGGGTGGGATTGGAATCTGGCAACTGGTGATCGTGCTGCTGATCGTGTTTCTGCTGTTTGGCACCAAGCGCCTCAAGGGCCTGGGCAGTGATGTCGGCGAAGCGATCCAGGGCTTTCGCAAGTCGATGGGGGGTGAGCCCGATGCGGGTGGCGCTGCCCCCTCGCAGCCGCAGACACCCGTGACTCGCCAGGCTGACGCGCAGCCACAAACGGATCGCCAAGCCTGATGTTCGAGGTAGGTTTCAGCGAGCTGCTGCTGGTGGGCGTCGTCGCCCTGCTGGTGCTCGGGCCGGAGCGCCTGCCGGTCGCCGCCCGCACCCTGGGGCGCGGCCTGGGCCAGGCGCGCCGGGCCATGCATGGCCTGCGCGCGCAGATGGAACGCGAGATCGCCATGCCCGACCTGGACAGCCAACCCTTGCAGCGCCTCGAGCAGGAAATCCGCCAGGGCATCCGCCTGCAGGCCGAGCCGGCGCTGGACGCCAAGCCCATCAACCTGCCCCAGGAGAACACGCCATGAGCACGGCCCTGGACACTGCGGCGCGCATGCCGCTGACCGACCACCTGCGCGACCTGCGCAAACGCCTGGTGCGCTGCCTGCTGCTGCTGGCACTGGTGTTCGTCGGCCTGTTTCCGTTTGCCCAGCAGCTGTACACGTTGGTGTCGCAACCGCTGCGCCGCTTCCTGCCCGAAGGCGCGAGCATGATCGCCACCAGCGTCACGTCGCCCTTTCTCACGCCATTCAAACTGACGGCCATGTGCGCGCTGTTCATCGCCATGCCGCTGCTGCTGCACCAGGCCTGGGGCTTCATCGCGCCGGGGCTGTACCGCCAGGAACGGCGCATTGCGCTGGGGCTGCTGATGTCGAGCATCGTGCTGTTCTATGCCGGCATGGCGTTCGCCTTCTACCTGGTATTCCCGATGATGTTCGGCTTCTTCGCCAGCGTGACGCCCGAGGGCGTGGCGATGATGACCGACATCAGCCAGTACCTGGACTTCATCCTGGCGCTGTTTCTGGCGTTCGGCCTGGCGTTCGAGATACCAGTGGCGACCTTCATCGTGGTCTGGGTGGGGTTGGCTGATGTGGCCACGTTGCGACGCAGCAGGCCCTACGTGATTGTCGGCTGTTTCGTGGTTGGCATGGTTCTGACGCCACCGGATGTGTTTTCCCAGACCATGCTGGCAGTGCCCATGTGGATACTGTTCGAGCTGGGCCTGGTGGCCTGCGCACTGGTCAATGGCAAGGCGAGTGGGCCACAAACTTGAGCTGCAAATCAGCTGATTCGGTAGTACTGCCTCGTTAACTCCGTAAGGCCTCGCCTACATGCTGCTCGCTCACTTGATCCAACAGCGAGGAACACCATGAGCGAGCCCCTTGAAACCCTGGACGATAGCAGCGAAACCACGTTCACCAGCAGCATTGCCCTGGAGCAGTTGGGCAATCTTGCCAACACCCTCGATGCGCAGCTGTTCACGCACCTGTTCAGGTCAGTGTTCGGCACTGACTTTGCGCCTGCAGCGTTTGTGCAGCTGCAACGAAATCTGGCTGACAACACGCTGGCCAACCCCGCCTTCCAGGTCAAGGCAGGCCTGCAGACCTGGTCTGCCTATGACCCGGACACGGGCGAGATCCTGGTGCAGCGCGAAGTCATCGATCAGGCACTTGAAGAGCCGGAGCTTACCGCCACGTTTCTGCTGGCGCTGATACAGGTTTTTGCCCTGCACGTTCACCAGTTGCTTTGTCTATATCAGGACGCTGAAGGCATCGAACAGGCAACCGAGCCCCCACGTGAAGACCTCGGCGTCACCTTTGCCCAGACGTTGCTTTTCTACAATGAGCCGATCGAGGCGGGTAAGACGTTCGCAATCTTCACCCACTCAGGCACTGAAACTCCGTTGGTACTGGCGTTCTCAGCCCAGGAGCCACCTCGGGCCGACGAATTCAGTGCCGGCCGGGGCGAGAAGAAAGCCAATCACTCCTTCGGTCATGAATCCATAGAGGACGCACTGGAGGTCGCCGGCTTCGACGCCGCCCAGCGCAAGGCCATCTATTTCGGCAACTGGCTGCGGGACTACTCGCAACTGATCGACCCAAAGTTGGTTCATCCGGTACCCGGTGCAGGCATGGATACCGCCGAAATCATTCAGAGCATCGTTGCTGGCGAAATGCCGAGAGTCTCGCGGGAAAAACTGACAGCCATTGTCGACCTGTTTGCCCTCAAGGAATTCCACAGCCTGCAGCAGACCCCCGAAGACCGCGCACTCTACCAGGTGACCCCGAAGATGCTTGGGGTCTACCGGGCCCACGAACACATCGACAACCCCACCACGCTGGACCGCGATAGCTTCGACCCGCGCAGCATCGACAAAGACTTCACTGCCCTTGTGTTCCCTGAAGACAAGCAGAATGCACTGCTGCCCAAGCGCTCAATGAAACGTTACATACGCCGACCGATCGCATTCATGATCAAACAGCTGGAGGCGGCCAAGAAGGAAGGCATGACTGCCAAGGGCATGCGCTATTTTGGCGAAGCCTTGCATGTGCTGGAGGATTACTTTGCCCATTCCAACTTCATCGAACTGAGCTTGAAGAAATTGGGGCACGACGATGTGCTGGTCTGGACCACGCGGGTCGAGGCCCGTGAAAACTCCAGGCACGAATGGCCTGTGATCACGGGCATGTTCGGTGCACTGGACATCGTCGGCAGCGTCGCCGACCCGATGGCCAACCTGCTCTATGGTGACGAGTCTTCCCCAACGCCCGGGCCTGGCGAGCGCAGCGACTTCGACCAGGTCATGCTGATATTGCTCAAAGATGAAGACCCTCTGTTGCTCAATGCCTATGAGCTCTACCTGAAGGCCCGCGACAACATTCGCAATAACGAGGTCTACCGCTGGTTCAACAAGCTTAATCAAGTCATTCAACTACCCAACAAGGCGATTGACTATGCCACCAACCTGATCAAGAAGCCCCTGCTCAAGTGGGCAGGCGATCACATCGCAACCCTGCAGACGCTGCTGGACACCGACCCCAACAACGATGCCAGCAGCCTGGCAACCCATTCTCAACTGGCCAAGGACCACGACACGCACCCCTTTCACACCCTGGCGGTACTGTTGGCAGCAGAAGCCGTGAAGGTTGTAGGCCAGGCCATGTACGACCACTGGCGCGTCAACGGCTCGACGTATGGCGACCCCCGTGTTTTGGCCGAAGGCATGATTGTTCACCCCAACGACACCGACCGATTCGATCAGATCGTCAAGGACTGGGCACTGGCCAATCCAGAAAGGGTCGAGCAAGGGAAATCGATCGAGACGCTCAGGCAGTTGCAGACAGATGAGCTGGATGAGGCCATGAAGGCCATAGGAGAGGCGCTGGACACTGTGGTCAAGCACATCGAGGAAATAGAAGAGTTGACCGATACGAGTTACTGGAGCCTCGTCAACGGTTCGGACGCGGGCCCTTCTCCCTTTGTCTGAAAACCAGCGGTTTCACAAATCCAGCAGGCGCCAGACCTCATAAGCTGGCGTCTGGTAGGGATGGCTCAGCCGCAGGGCAGCGACGACCTGGTCAACCAGGTCATCGGCCACCACCAGCTCCACCTTCCACTCCTCGACCACCTCGACCTGGCCGGCCTGCCCGAGGAACGGCTGGCTGCCGTCCAACGGGCGGAACTGGCCCTGGCCCAGGGTCTGCCAGGCGCAGTGGTCGTAGTCACCGATTCGCCCGCCACCGGCGGCGAACACGGCGGCCTTGACCACTTCGACATGGCTGGCCGGGACGAAGAAGGCGAGCTTGTACACGCCTTAGTTCACCCACACCCGCGCATTGCGGAACATGCGCATCAGCGCGGCGTCTTCCTGCCACTCATCCGGGCGCCAGGAGTTCTGCACGGCGCGGAACACACGCTCCGGGTGCGGCATCATGATGGTCACGCGGCCGTCGCGGCTGGTCAGGCCGGTGATGCCACGCGGCGAGCCGTTCGGGTTGGCCGGGTAGGCTTCGGTGACCTTGCCGTGGTTGTCGACGTAGCGCAGGGCCACGCAACCGGACAGGTCGGCTTCCAGCAGTGCCTCTTCGCTGGCGAACTCGGCATGGCCTTCACCGTGGGCGATGGCGATCGGCATGCGCGAACCGGCCATGCCCTGCAGGAAGATCGAGTTGGACTTCTGCACCTCGACCATGGCCACGCGGGCCTCGAACTGCTCCGAACGGTTGCGCACGAAGTGCGGCCAGTACTCGGTGCCCGGAATCAGCTCGTGCAGGTTGGACATCATCTGGCAACCGTTGCACACGCCCAGGGCGAAGCTGTCGGTACGCTCGAAGAAGGCCTGGAAGGCATCGCGGGCACGGGTGTTGAACAGGGCCGACTTGGCCCAGCCTTCACCGGCGCCCAGCACGTCACCGTAGGAGAAGCCGCCGCAGGCGACCAGGCCCTTGAAGGCTTCGAAGTCCACGCGCCCGGCGAGAATGTCGCTCATGTGCACGTCGATGGCGGCAAACCCTGCGCGGTCGAAGGCGGCTGCCATCTCGACCTGGCCGTTGACGCCCTGCTCGCGCAGGATCGCCACTTGCGGGCGCACGCCTTTCTTGATGTACGGCGCGGCGATGTCGTCGTTGACGTCGAAGCCAAGCTTGACCGACAGGCCCGGGTTGTCTTCCTCGAGCAGCGCGTCGAATTCCTGGTCGGCGCAGTCGGCGTTGTCACGCAGGCGCTGCACCTGGTAGCTGGTCTCGGCCCACTGGCGCTGCAGCATGCGGCGGTCGTCGTCGAACAGCACTTCGCCATTGAGGCTGATGGACACTTCAGCGTTGTTGACCGGCTTGCCGATCACCGCCACGCAACCTTCGCCCAGGCCGGCTGCGCTGAACTGCGCGAGCACGTCCGGGGTGGCGTCCTGGCGTACCTGGATGACCGCACCGAGCTCTTCGTTGAAGAGGATGGCCGGCACGTCATTGCGGTTGTCGGTCAGTGGGTCGAGCTGCAGGTCGAGGCCGCAGTGGCCGGCAAAGGCCATTTCCACCACGGTGGTCAGCAGGCCGCCGTCGGAGCGGTCGTGGTAGGCCAGCAGGTGGCCGTCGGCGTTCAGGCCCTGGATCACGGCGAAGAAGGCCTTGAGGTCTTCGGCGTCGTCGACGTCCGGTGCCTGGGCGGCGATCTTGCCGTAGGTCTGCGCCAGGATCGATGCGCCCATGCGGTTCTTGCCGCGGCCCAGGTCGATCAGGATCAGGTCGGTCTCGCCCTTGTCCATGCGCAGTTGCGGGGTCAGGGTGTTGCGGATGTCGGTGACCGGGGCGAAGCCGGTGATGATCAGCGACAGCGGCGAAGTGACGCTCTTCTCGACGCCATCCTCGCTCCACTTGGTCTTCATCGACATCGAGTCCTTGCCGACCGGGATGGTGATCCCAAGCTCCGGGCACAGCTCCATGCCGACGGCCTTGACGGTGTCGTACAGGCGGGCGTCTTCGCCCGGGTGGCCGGCAGCGGACATCCAGTTGGCCGACAGCTTGATGTCGGACAGCTTGTCGATTTGCGCGGCGGCCAGGTTGGTCAGGGTCTCGCCGATCGCCATGCGCCCGGACGCCGGGGCGTCGAGCAGGGCCAGCGGGGTACGCTCGCCCATGGCCATGGCTTCACCGGTGTAGACGTCGAAGCTGGTGGCGGTGACGGCGCAGTCGGCGACCGGGACCTGCCACGGGCCGACCATCTGGTCGCGGGCGACCAGGCCGGTGATGGTGCGGTCGCCGATGGTGATCAGGAAGCTCTTGCTGGCCACGGCCGGGTGGTTGAGGACACGCTGCACGGCGTTGTCCAGGTCCACCTGGCTCGGGTCGAAGTCATCGCCCAGCTCCGCTTCGCGGGTCACCGAACGGTGCATGCGCGGCGGCTTGCCCAGCAGCACGTCGAGCGGCATGTCCACCGGCGTGTTGTCGAAGTGGCTGTCGGTCACGGTCAGGTGCGGCTCTTCGGTGGCTTCGCCGACCACGGCGAACGGGCAGCGCTCGCGTTCGCAGATGGCCTGGAAGCGTTCGAAGTCGGCGGCGCTGACGGCCAGCACGTAGCGCTCCTGCGATTCGTTGCTCCAGATTTCGTGCGGGGCCATGCCCGGCTCGTCATTGGGCACGTTGCGCAGTTCGAAACGGCCACCGCGGCCGCCGTCGTTGACCAGCTCCGGGAAGGCGTTGGAGATGCCACCGGCGCCGACGTCGTGGATGAAGGCGATCGGGTTTTCGTCGCCCAGCTGCCAGCAACGGTCGATGACCTCCTGGCAACGGCGCTCCATTTCCGGGTTTTCGCGCTGTACCGAGGCGAAATCCAGGTCAGCCGAGCTGGCACCGGTGGCCACCGACGAAGCGGCGCCGCCGCCCAGGCCGATGAGCATGGCCGGGCCGCCGAGCACGATCAGCTTGGCGCCGACGGTGATCTCGCCCTTCTGCACGTGGTCTTCACGGATGTTGCCCATGCCGCCGGCGAGCATGATCGGCTTGTGGTAGCCGCGCACTTCTTCGCCGTGCGGGGTGTTGATCGACTGCTCGAAGGTGCGGAAGTAACCGGTCAGGGCCGGGCGGCCGAATTCGTTGTTGAACGCAGCGCCACCCAGCGGGCCTTCGATCATGATGTCGAGGGCGTCGACGATGCGCTCGGGCTTGCCATAGGCCTGCTCCCAAGGCTGTTCGAAGCCCGGGATGCGCAGGTTGGACACGGTGAAACCGGTCAGGCCAGCCTTGGGCTTGGCGCCACGGCCGGTGGCGCCTTCGTCGCGGATTTCGCCGCCGGAGCCGGTGGAGGCGCCGGAGAACGGGGCGATGGCGGTCGGGTGGTTGTGCGTCTCGACCTTCATCAGGATGTGCACCGGCTCCTGCACCGCGCCGTACTGGCGGGTTTCAGGGTTCGGGAAGAAACGGCCGGCGACGTTGCCGACGATCACCGAGGCGTTGTCCTTGTACGCAGACAGCACGCCGTCGCTGTGCATCTGGTAGGTGTTCTTGATCATGCCGAACAGGCTCTTTTCCTGAGCCTGGCCGTCGATGTCCCAACTGGCGTTGAAGATCTTGTGGCGGCAGTGCTCGGAGTTGGCCTGGGCGAACATCATCAGTTCGATGTCGTTCGGGTTGCGCTTGAGCCCCTGGAAGGCGTTGACCAGGTAGTCGATCTCGTCTTCGGCCAGGGCCAGGCCCAGGTCGATGTTGGCCTGGGCCAGGGCGGCGCGGCCACCTGCGAGGATGTCGACCGAGGTCATCGGCTTGGGCTGGGCGTGGCTGAACAGGTCCGATGCCTGCTCCAGCTGGGCCAGCACGCGCTGGGTCATGCGGTCGTGCAGCTCGGCGGCCACCAGCGCGGCGTCGGCCTCGCTCAGTTCACCGGCCACGTAGTAGGCGATGCCGCGCTCCAGGCGCTGGATCGACTGCAGGCCGCAGTTGTGGGCGATGTCGCTGGCCTTGCTGGCCCAGGGCGAGATGGTGCCCAGGCGCGGCACCACCAGGAACAGGCGGCCGGTCGGCTCCTGTACCGGCACGCTCGGGCCGTACTTGAGCAGACGGCCCAGCACCTGCTGCTGGTCGGCGGTCAGCTCGCCGGCAACGTCGGCGAAGTGGGCGAATTCGGCATACAAACCAGTAA
>NZ_DJTF01000149.1:0-9227 GCF_002438125.1 Pseudomonas sp. UBA6315 | reverse complement strand
GCGATCGTTGGCGTGCACGGGCTGTCCAGCGGTGATCACCAGATTGCGCTGGAGCGCTTGGTGATCGAGCGGGCGGTGAGCGTGAACACCGCTGCGGCGGGGGGCAACGCCAGCCTGATGACCATTGGCTGAGGCTGAGGGTTGGTGGTGAAGAAGGAGAGCTTAGGCTCTCCTTTTTTTGTGGGTCCTGGATCAAAAATGGGCCGCCACGCGGCCCCATAGTTGATGCTGTCAATCAACGGCATCGCCAATAGTCAGTGCTTCATCCCCAGCTCAGCATCATCCAACAGCGCCTTGGCCAACCCACTCAGGTAATGGGAAGCCCAGATCAGTCGCTGGTCACCCTCCATCAGGCCTGTGAGGGTCATGTCCCGCACATAGCCCATCAACTCGGAAGCCTGCTCCCGGGCGGCTTGGCAGGGGATGCCGGGGGCGATGCAAAACAGCGGTTGGGTCATGCCTTCGCCTTGGAAGAACTGGGTCTTGCCTACCGTCGTGCAGGTTTTGGTTTCGTCTGTGCTCATTGCTTGATCTCCCTGAATTTTCAGTGCCTGGGCGGGCCTCTTCGCGGGGCAAGCCCGCTCCCACAGGTTCCCCCGCCAGGCCTGAGGGCAGCAGAGATTCTGTGGGAGCGGGCTTGTCCCGCGAAGAGGCCGTACCAGATAACCCATCTGTTGCGGCCTAGTGCGCCACTCGCGGCTCTGCCGGCATCTGCGCCTGGATCAACGCCGACTCAAGCAAAACGCGCAGCGCTTCGAGTTCATGCATGGAAGCCATCATCAGGATCGACGCAGGGGATTTTGGCTGCAGCAACAAGGCCTGGTGCACCACGGTCTGTGCGCACTGGGCATACTCCGTGGCCTGGATGAGGGTGTCTTCGAGGGAGTGGAAGTTGTGAGGTGGATCGGGAACGATTTTGAGCATGGTAACTGTCCTGTTCATGACAAAGGACCACCACCGCATGCTGTCAAACAAGAAGGTGGCAGCTGTGTATGGGTTGACAGACCGGCGAACAGAACCGAAACCGGCGCACGCGAAGTGCCCCACACACAGCTGCCATAACAAGGCAAACCTATGCGGTTCGTTCAGAGCGGCCTGTCAAAGCCGGTCGCTGTTTCGCAACGACCGCCCGAGACTAGAGCGCCACCCTGGACATCGCAATGGCTTGGAAGAGCTGGAATTATGTTTGGGAAATAGCCTACAAGAAAGCGAGAAATTCCTACAATTCACACACAAATCGCAACAAGTTGCCTCCCGGCCACTGCCCGCCCTGCTACGTCATCTTCTAAACCCATATCACCCACACCAATTAACCTGTCCCCCTCCCCCCTCAATCCCTAGACTCGGCCCAAGCCCGCCCAAGGACCGCCCCCATGCCCGAGACCCTGCTCAGCCCCCGCAACCTCGCCTTCGAACTCTACGAAGTGCTCGACGCCCAAGCCCTGACCCAACGCCCGCGCTTCGCCGAGCACAGCCGCGAAACCTTCGACGCCGCGCTGGCCACTGCCCGCACCATCGCCGAAAAGTACTTCGCCCCGCACAACCGCAAGGCCGACGAGAACGAGCCGCGCTATGTGGATGGCCGCGCCGAGCTGATTCCCGAGGTCAAGCCTGCGGTGGACGCCTTCCTCGAAGCGGGCTTCCTCAACGCCAACCGCGACTTCGAAGTGGGCGGCATGCAGTTGCCCAGCCTGGTCTCGCAAGCCTGCTTCGCGCACTTCCAGGCGGCCAACGCCGGCACCACGGCCTACCCGTTCCTGACCATGGGCGCGGCCAACCTGATCGAAACCTTCGGCAGCGAAGCGCAAAAGCGCCTGTACCTGCAGCCGATGATCGAAGGCCGCTACTACGGCACCATGGCGCTGACCGAGCCCCACGCCGGCTCCTCGCTGGCCGATATCCGCACCCGCGCCGAACCTGCCGGCGACGGCAGCTATCGGCTCAAGGGCAACAAGATCTTCATCTCCGGCGGCGACCACGAGCTGTCGGAAAACATCGTGCACATGGTGCTGGCCAAACTGCCGGACGCGCCCGCCGGGGTGAAGGGCATCTCGCTGTTCATCGTGCCCAAGTACCTGGTCAACGACGACGGCAGCCGCGGTGCGCGCAACGATGTGCTGCTGGCGGGCCTGTTCCACAAGATGGGCTGGCGCGGCACCACCTCCACTGCGCTGAACTTCGGCGACAACGGCGAATGCGTCGGCTACCTGGTGGGCCAGCCGCACCAGGGCCTGGCCTGCATGTTCCAGATGATGAACGAGGCGCGCATCGGCGTCGGCATGGGCGCGGTGATGCTCGGCTACGCCGGCTACCTGTACTCGCTGGAGTACGCGCGCCAGCGCCCGCAGGGCCGCCTGCCGGACAGCAAGGACCCGCACAGCCCGGCCGTGCCGATCATCAACCACACCGACGTCAAGCGCATGCTGCTGGCGCAGAAAGCCTACGTGGAGGGCGCGTTCGACCTCGGCCTGTACGCTGCGCGCCTGTTCGACGACACCCACACCGCCCCCGACGAAAGCGCACGGCAACAGGCCAAGGAGCTGCTCGACCTGCTGACCCCGATCGTCAAGTCCTGGCCCTCGGCCTTCTGCCTCAAGGCCAACGAGTTGGCCATCCAGATCCTCGGCGGCCACGGCTACACCCGCGAATACCCGGTGGAGCAGTACTACCGCGACAACCGCCTGAACCCGATCCACGAGGGCACCGAGGGCATCCAGTCGCTCGACCTGCTCGGGCGCAAGCTGGCGCAGAACAACGGCGCCGGCTTGAAACTGCTGATCCGGCTGATCGCCGCAACCGGCGAACGCGCCAGCCATCATCCGAACCTCGACGCCCTGCGCCAGCCATTGGAGCAACTGGTCAATCGCCTGCAGGCCGTGACCCTGGCCCTGCTCGGCGACCTGGCACAAGGCAAGGTCGCCGGCGCCCTGGCCAACTCCGCGCTGTACCTCAAGGCGTTCGGCCATTGCGTGGTCGGCTGGCGCTGGCTGGAGCAGGCCATCCACGCCGAACTGGGCCTGCTCAAGGGCAATGCCGGCGACCGCGACTTCTACCAGGGCAAGCTGCAGGCCGCACGTTATTTCCTGACCTGGGAAGTACCTGGCTGCCATAATGAGCTGGCATTGCTCGAGGCGCGCGACGACACCTGCCTGGCCATGCAAGAGGGGTGGTTCTAGGGGGAGCCACCGTGTACACGGAGGCTTTTCCATGTTCGATTCCAGCGCTTTGCTGCGCCAGCGCTTCGCCGCGCTGCGCAGCACGGCCGAGTTGTTTTCCCTGCGTCATGTAAAACAGTCGCACCAATCGCTTTCGGTTCGGCGCAACGTCGCCGAGCCGCCGCTGTTCAGCCAGGACGAAGGCGCCATGCTCACCGTGCGGGTCAATGGCGTGGAGGCCTATGCGGCCACCGCCGACTTGTCTCAGCAAGGCCTGCAGCGCGCCCTCGAACAGGCCGAAAACCTGGCCCGGCAAATCGCCCGGCACAGCCTGCTCGACCTGCGCGAGCAAGCGGTGACCGCTGCGCGCCACGACCATGTCTCGCCCAACTTCGAGCAACCGCTGCCGAGCCTCGCCGACTGCCTTGGCCTGCTCGCCGCCGAATCGGCCAGCGTGCCCAAGGACAGCCGCCTGGTGGATTGGCAGGCCAGCCTTGGCATGAGCCTGGTCGAACAGACCTACCTGAACAGCGCCGGCGCCGAGCTGCGCCATGCCCAGCGCTTCCTGTTCCCGGGCCTTGGCGTGACCGCCAGCGACGGGCAGGACAGCCAGAGCCGCAGCCTTGGCCGTGACAACTTCGGCCAGCAGGGCGGCTTCGAGGTCATCGAGCGCTGCGGCCTGGTCGGCGCCGGCCGCCACATCGCCGACGAGGCCTTGCAACTGCTGCTGGCGCCCAACACCCCCAGCGGCGCCCGCGACCTGCTGCTGATGCCCGACCAGATGATGCTGCAGATCCACGAGTCCATCGGCCACCCGCTGGAGATGGACCGCATCCTCGGCGACGAGCGCAACTACGCCGGCACCAGCTTCGTCAAAGCCAGCGATTTCGGCCACCTGCAGTACGGCTCCAAATGGCTCAACGTGACCTTCGACCCGACCATCGGCGAAGAGCTGGCCAGCTACAGCCATGACGACGACGGCACCCCGGCCAGCAAGCAGTACCTGATTCGCGACGGCCTGCTGCTGCGCCCGCTGGGCGGTGCGCTGTCGCAGTTCCGCTCAGGCCTGGACGGCGTGGCCAACAGCCGTGCCTGCGGCTGGAACCGCGCGCCGATCGACCGCATGGCCAACCTCAACATCGAGCCTGGCGACCAGCCGCTGCAGCAGCTGATCGCAGGCATCGAGCACGGCATCCTGATGCGCACCAACCGCTCCTGGTCCATCGACGATGCGCGCAACAAGTTCCAGTTCGGCTGCGAATGGGGGCAACTGATCGAAAACGGCGAGCTCAAGGGCATCGTCAAGAACCCCAACTACCGCGGTATTTCCGCGCAGTTCTGGGGCAACCTGGCGGCGGTCGGCGACCGCAGCACCTTCCAGGTCTTGGGCACGCCCAACTGCGGCAAGGGCGAACCCAACCAGGTGGTACGCGTGGGCCACGCCTCGCCCGCCTGCGTGTTCCGCCAGATCGACGTATTCGGGGGAGACGCCTGATGACACCACAGCAAACATTCGAAGCCCTGGTGGGCGTGCTGCGCGATGCACTGCAACCCGGCGAGCAGTTCACCCTCGGCTACAGCGCCGAACACTCGCAGTTCGTGCGTTTCAACCACGCCAAGGTGCGCCAGGCCGGCGCCGTGAGCCAGGCCAGCGCGCAGTTGCGGCTGATCCGTGACGGGCGCCAGGCCGAGCACCAGGTCACCTTGAGCGACGATGCGCAGCTGGACCGCCAGCGCCTGGGCGAGGCTTTGCAGCAACTGCGCCAGACCCTGCCATTGCTGGCCGTGGACCCTTACCTGCGCCTTGACGAAAACCCCTGGCACAGCCACAGCCAGCAACAACAGCCGCTGCCGGCGTTGAGCGAAGTGCTGGCGCTGCTCGAGCGCGAAGCGGGCGACCTGGACCTGGTTGGCATCTATGCCGCCGGCCCGATCTGCCGCGGTTTCGCCAGCTCCTTCGGCGCCTTTGGCTGGCACCAGGCCAACAGCTTCAACTTCGACTGGAGCCTGTTCCACAGCAATGGCCAGGCGGTGAAAGCCAACTATGCCGGCCAGGTGTGGAACGCCGACGACTTCAGCGCACGCCTGCGCCAGGCCCGTGAGCAGCTGGGCTTCCTCGGCCGCCCGGCAGTCACCCTCAAGCCCGGCAGCTACCGCGCCTACCTGGCGCCCGCGGCCATGGACGAAATCGCCGGCATGCTGTGCTGGGGCGGTTTCTCGGCCCAGGCGCTGGCCACCGGCAACAGTGCCCTGCAGCGCTTGTACAACGGCGATGCGCGGCTGAGCCCGCAGGTCAGCTTCAGCGAACAGGTCAGTGGTTCGTTGAGCCCGGCGTTTTCCGATGAGGGCTCGCCGCGCCTGGATGTGCCGCTGATCCGCCAGGGGCGCGCGGTGGACAAGCTGGTCAGCGCCCGCAGCGCGGTCGAGTTCGGATTGCCCAGCAACGGCGCCGACAGCTACGAGTCGCCCTGCGCGCTGAGCCTGGCGCCGGGCGGCTTGGCCAGCGAGCAGATTCTTGAACGCCTGGGCACTGGGCTATACATCAGTAACCTGTGGTACCTGAACTACTCGGACCTGCCCGCCGCGCGCATGACCGGGCTGACCCGCTTCGCCACCTTCTGGGTGGAGAACGGGCAGATCCAGGGGCCGGTCAGCACCATGCGCTTCGATGACAGCCTGTACAGCCTGCTGGGCAGCCAGCTGGAAGACCTGACCTGCGAGCGCGAGATGATCCTGTCGACCAGTACCTATGGGCAGCGCAGTACCGGGTCGAGTCATTTGCCGGGGGCGCTGGTCAAAGGGCTGACCTTGACATTGTGATTGTCCATCCGGGCCTCATCGCCGGCAAGCCGGCTCCCACAACACCCCTGTGGGAGCCGGCTTGCCGGCGATGAGGCCCGGACAGACGGAAGAGGACGCCATGCCCGAACGCACCCCGCTGGACCCGACCACCGCCCGCTGGATCCCCTGGGTGGTGGCGATCGCTTTCTTCATGCAGTCCCTGGACGGCACCATCCTCAACACCGCGCTGCCGGCCATGGCCCGCTCCCTGGATGAAAACCCGCTGCGCATGCAGGGCGTGATCATTGCCTACATGCTCACCGTGGCCCTGCTGATCCCCGCCTCGGGCTGGATCGCCGACCGCTTCGGCACCAAGCGCATCTTCTTCAGCGCCATCCTGCTGTTCAGCTTCGGCTCGCTGCTGTGCGCCATGACCAACAGCCTCGGCTTCCTGATCTTCGCCCGCGTGGTGCAGGGCCTGGGCGGCGCGCTGATGCTGCCGGTCGGGCGGCTGGTGGTGCTGCGCGCCTACCCGCGCACCGAGCTGGTGCGGATCATGAGCTTCATCACCATCCCCGGCCTGCTCGGCCCGCTGCTGGGCCCCACCCTGGGCGGCTGGCTGGTGGAAATCCTCAGCTGGCACTGGATCTTTCTGATCAACCTGCCGGTGGGCGCGCTGGGTTGCTATGCGGTGTGGAAGTTCATCCCCGACCTGCGCGGCGCCGAGCGCACCACCTTCGACGGCCCGGGCTTCATCCTGTTTGGCGCGGCCATGGTGCTGATCACCATCGCCATGGAAGGCCTGGGCGAACTGCACCTGCCGCACCTGCGGGTCATGCTTTTGCTGTTCGCCGGCATGGCCTGCCTGGCCGCTTACTGGCTGCGCGCCGGGCGCGACCCGGAGCCGCTGTTCTCGCCCAGCCTGTTCCGCGTGCGCACCTTCGCCATCGGCATCCTCGGCAACCTGTTCGCGCGCCTGGGCAGCGGCGCCCTGCCGTTCCTGGTGCCGTTGCTGCTGCAGGTGGCGCTGGGCTATTCGCCGGCCCAGGCGGGCATGAGCATGATCCCGCTGGCGGCGGCGGCGATGCTCGCCAAGTCCATCGCCAGGCCGCTGATCGAGCGCCTGGGCTACCGCATCGTGCTCACCGGCAACACGCTGCTGCTGGGCCTGCTGCTGGCCAGCCTGGGGCTGGTCGATGAGCAGACCCCCTATGCCGTGCTGCTGGTGCAACTGGGCCTGCTCGGGGCGGTCAACTCGATGCAGTTCACGGCCATGAACACGGTGACCCTGATCGACCTCGACGATGCCGCCGCCAGCAGCGGCAACAGCCTGCTGTCGGTGGTCGCGCAGCTGTCGTTGAGCCTGGGCGTGGCCTGCGCCGGCGCCTTGCTCGGCGGCTTCACCGCCGCCGGCAGCGCAGAAGGCGTGGAAACCACCCTGCAGGCCTTCCAGCTGACCTTCGTGACCATCGGCGTGATGGCCATGCTGGCCGCGGCGATCTTCCTGCAACTGGCGCCGACGGACGGAAGGCGTGCCCGTCGTCCGGAACAACACGTGGAATCGTAGGGCGAATGGCCATGGGGCTGGTAGACTGTGCGGCATTTTTCGCTTCGCACCGCAGGCCCGCCTCGTGACCACCGAATCCACCGCCTTTGCTACCTTGCCGCTGTCCGCCGCCATGCTGGCCAACCTGGACGCCCTCGGCTATGCCTCGATGACGCCCATCCAGGCCCAGAGCCTGCCCGTCATCCTCAAGGGCCAGGACCTGATCGCCCAGGCCAAGACCGGCAGCGGCAAGACCGCCGCCTTCGGCATCGGCCTGCTCAACCCGATCAACCCGCGCTACTTCGGCTGCCAGGCCCTGGTGCTGTGCCCCACCCGCGAGCTCGCCGACCAGGTGGCCAAAGAGCTGCGCCGCCTGGCCCGGGCCGAGGACAACATCAAGATCCTCACCCTCTGCGGCGGTGTGTCGCTGGGCCCGCAGATCGCCTCGCTGGAGCACGGTGCGCACATCATCGTCGGCACCCCAGGCCGCATCCAGCAGCACCTGGACAAGGGCACCCTGGTCCTCGACGGGCTCAACACCCTGGTGCTCGACGAAGCCGACCGCATGCTCGACATGGGCTTCTTCGACGCCATCGCCGCCATCATCGGCAAGACCCCGTCGCGCCGCCAGACCCTGCTGTTCTCGGCCACCTACCCGGCCGGCATCGAGCAGCTGGCCGCCGATTTCATGCGCAAGCCGCAGCAAGTGAAGGTCGAGAGCCTGCACACCGACAACCAGATCGAGCAGCGCTTCATCGAGATCGACCCGCAGCAGCGCCTGGAAGCCGTTACCCGCGTGCTCGGCCACTACCGCCCGCAGTCCTGCGTGGCGTTCTGCTTCACCAAGCAGCAGTGCGAGGACGTGGTGGCCCACCTGACCGCCAAGGGCATCGTCGCCCAGGCCCTGCACGGCGACCTGGAGCAGCGCGACCGCGACCAGGTGCTGACCATGTTCGCCAACCGCAGCAGCTCGGTGCTGGTGGCCACCGACGTGGCCGCCCGTGGCCTGGACATCGATGGCCTGGACATGGTCATCAACGTCGAATTGGCCCGTGATGCGGAAATCCACGTGCACCGCGTCGGCCGCACCGGCCGTGCAGGCGAGAAAGGCATTGCCGTGAGCCTGGTGGCGCCAGCCGAAGGCCACCGCGCCCAGGCCATCGAAGCGCTGCAGAAAAGCCCGCTGCGCTGGGACCAGCTGGACAGCCTGAAGCACAAAGGCGGCGAGCCGCTGCTGCCGGTGATGACCACCCTGTGCATTGCCGCCGGGCGCAAGGACAAGCTGCGCCCGGGTGACATCCTGGGTGCGCTGACCGGTGATGCCGGCATTCCGGGCAAGCAGGTGGGCAAGATCGCCATCTTCGACTTCCAGGCGTTCGTTGCCGTGGAGCGGGCGCTGGCCAAGCAGGCCATGCAGCGGCTGAACAGCGGCAAGATCAAGGGCCGGGCCCTGAAAGTCCGCATTATCTGACGATTCCTGGGGCTGCTTTGCAGCCCAATCGCCGGCAAGCCGGCTCCCACATGAGGGGTGTGCCGCCCTTGTGGGAGCCGGCTTGCCGGCGATTGGGCCGCACCGCGGCCCCTATTACCAAGAGGTATACCGTGCACTCCACCGACGTGATCATCCTCGGCGCCGGCGCCGCCGGCCTGATGTGCGCCCAGCTCAGCGCCCGCCGTGGCCGCCGGGTGCTGCTGCTCGACCACGCCAACAAGCCCGGCAAGAAGATCCTCATGTCCGGCGGCGG
>NZ_DJTF01000108.1:0-33682 GCF_002438125.1 Pseudomonas sp. UBA6315 | reverse complement strand
ACCGCCTTGTCCAGGTCGGCGTCGTCGAACACGATGAACGGGGCGTTGCCACCCAGCTCCAGGGAAACCTTCTTGATGTCCTTGGCGCATTCTTCCATCAGCTGGCGACCGATTTCGGTCGAGCCGGTGAAGGACAGCTTGCGTACCAGGGAGTTGCCGGTCAGCTCGCCGCCGACTTCGCCAGCGCTGCCGGTTACCACGCTCAGCACGCCAGCCGGGATGCCGGCACGGTTGGCCAGCTCGACCAGGGCCAGGGCGGAGTACGGGGTCTGCGAGGCAGGCTTGAGCACCATGGTGCAACCGGCGGCCAGGGCCGGGCCGGCTTTACGGGTGATCATCGCGGCCGGGAAGTTCCACGGGGTGATGGCGGCGGTAACGCCGATCGGCTGCTTGATGACGATCAGGCGCTTGTCGGCCTGGTGGCCCGGGATGGTGTCGCCGTAGATGCGCTTGGCTTCTTCGGCGAACCACTCGATGAACGAGGCAGCGTAGGCGATTTCGCCCTTGGCTTCGGCCAGTGGCTTGCCCTGCTCGGTGGTCATCAGGCGGGCCAGGTCTTCCTGGTTCTCGATCATCAGTTCGAACCAGCGACGCAGCTTGGCCGAACGCTCCTTGGCGGTCAGTGCACGCCAGGCCGGCAGGGCCTTGTCGGCGGCTTCGATGGCGCGGCGAGTTTCCGCGGTGCCCATCTTCGGCACGGTACCGATGACTTCACCGGTGGCCGGGTTGGTCACCTTGATGGTCTGGCCGCTGTCCGCATCCAGCCACTCACCGTTGATGAAGGCTTGCTGGCGGAACAACTGAGCGTCTTTGAGCTGCATGTCGGCTTCCCGAATTGTTGAATTATTGAAAAGCGCCCAATACAGGGCATCGAGCGTTTGAAATCTCAAACGAATGCTAAGGGGATGCTGGGGTGTAGGACAATAGGCTGTTCGAAAAAAAGAACGAATGGTTGAACACCCGGTGGGGATTTCATGTTTTTTGTAGCAGCAACTGGCCCTATCGCCGGCAAGCCGGCTCCCACAAGGACCCCACGATTCTCAAGCTCGGTGGAGTACCTGTGGGAGCCGGCTTGGCGGCGATAGGGCCAGTACAGGTTAGACGAATGAACTGAAGAAAATGTGAAAGGAGGACCGACGGCCCTCCCGGAGGGGATGACTCAGAACGCCTTGGCCAAGTCGATCACCAAAGCCCGGTAACCCACACTCCCCGGCTGGCGGCTATGCACCTTCAGCTCCACCAGCACCTCCTGGGTGCCGCGGCGCACTTCGTTGAGCACGGTGGTGGTGAGCTTCTCCGGCGTGAGGAAATTCACCGAAGCCGAATAGATGAACTGGGTATCGGTTTCCGGCCGGTAAGCCACCACCGAGGTCACCGGGCTGTACCACTCGTCGCCACGCTCCCTGCCGTACTCCCACACCTGCTCGACCGTACCCTTGGCCTCGTCGATCTTGTATTCCACCGCCCGGCTGTAGTTGCCGCTGAGCTTGGTCGGGGCAAAGTCGCGCCCCCAGCCATTGTCGAACACGGTCAGCGTGCCTTTGCCGGTCAACCAGGCGGTGTGCTGGGTCCAGGACCAGTCGAAGCCTTCACTGGCAATCGGCTTGAGCACCTTGTCCTGCAAGCGCTGCGGCCAACCTTGCGGCGAGGCCAGGATCCACTTCACCTGCTTGTCGCGGCCGATTTTCGCCACGCCCTGGTGGCGAGCTGAAACGATGATGCTGTCGTCATCGGCGTCGTAGTCGATGGCATTGACGTGCGCCCAGTTGCGCCCGGTGCCCACGCCCGGGGTGTCGCCGAACGGCAGGTCGCCTTCGGCCAGTTCGTTGGCCAGGCGGTCGTCCTGCTTGCGTACCCCCTCAGGCAGTTGCAACGCCGCCTTGCCGAGGGTTTCCAGCAGGTCGCCGCGGTAGGGGTCGAGGATCTGGTTCAGGTCCCAGAAGTCCAGCACATCACCCGCTTCATCGACCTCGATGATGTGGTCGCGGATCGAGCGCACGCGCTTGCCGTCCGGGCGGCGGTAGTCGCTGGTGCCGACGCGCAGCAGGTAGGTGCCGTTGGCGGTCTCGCGGATTTCGTGGGAGAAGTCGGCGAACTTGTCGGGCAGGGTCCGCTGCCAGATGCGCCGGCCGAGCAGGTCGAACTTGGAGTAGGTCTGGCCCTGGCCCCAGATCAGCTTGCCGTCGCGGGTCTGCTGGAAGCCCATGGTGCCGCCCAGGCCGTCGCGGCGGTTGGAGTCGTGGATCTGCTCGATGTCCAGGTACCAGCGCACGTCGCCATTGCTGTCGGCGATCCAGTTGTTGCCCACCTGGTCCCACTCGGCGGCGCCGCCCAGGCCGTTCCACTTGAAGGCGCGCGCGCCGGGGATGTCGCCTTGCAGGTGGTTGAACAGGTACAGGCGGTTTTCAAAGCCAGGGGCGACCTTGACCGGCTCCACTTCCGGCAACGCGGCCGTCTGCTTGGCCACCACCGGCAGGCGCACGGCAGGGGCGTAGATCTGGTAGCGCTGGCGGATGCGTTCGCCGTCGAGCTTGTAGGTCACTTCCACTTGGTTGACGTAGTCCGGGTAGAGGCCGAACACCGGGATGCCGCCGTAGGTCCACAGCGAACGGTCGGACACCTCGTAGGCGATGTCGACACCGCGCTCGCCACGGCCCAGCACGCGCACGTGGGCCCAACTCAGGGCGCGCCCGCCGTCGCGGATGATCGCGGTCAGCGGCGCCAGGCGATACGGGTTGACCAGCACATCGCCGAGCAGCGCGTCGTTATGCTCGGGTACCTTGGCCGTGAGGCAGGCGCCTTCAGGCAGTACGGGGTTTTCGGTTTTGGCATTCATGGCAAAGCTCCTTTTTACTCAGAAGTCGTAACGGGCGGTGGCGCCGAAAGTGCGCGGGGTGCCGAGCACACCGGCATAACCACCGTTGGCGGAGTTCCACAGGCTGGTGAAGTAGGTCTTGTCGCCGGCGTTCTTCACCCACAGCGACAGGTCGAGCACGCCGTCGCCCTGGTCCAGGCGCACGCCGGTGGAGAGGTTGACCAGCGCGTAACTGGGGATCTGGCCGTAGTCGGAATCGTCGATGGTGCCCACCGCCTTGGAGCGGAACGCATAGCTGGCGGTGACGTAGGGCTCGACGTGCTCGGCCAGCTGCCACTTGTACTGGCCGTTGAGGTTGGCGATGTACTTGGAGGCGCCGACCACCTGGTGGCCGGACAGGTCGCAGGTGGCGGCGGCGTTGGCCAGGCTCACTTCCGGCGGGCACGGGGCATCTTCGTAGTCGGTGTAGCGCACGTCGTTCCACGAGCCGTTGAAATTCACCGTCAGGCCGCGAATCGGCAGCGCCGTGGCTTCGAATTCCAGGCCCCGCGAGCGCACGCTGCCGGCGTTGGCCAGGTACTGCACGCGGTTGGTCTCGTCGTAGACGTTGGCCTGGTAGCCATGTACCTCGGCCCAGAACAGGTTGGCGTTGAGCAGCAGGCGCTCGTCGAACAGCGTGCTCTTGAGGCCCAGCTCGGCGTTGTTGACCCGCTCGCTGCCGACCAGCAACGAATCGGTACCCAGGCGCGGCGCCGCACCCACGGTGAGGTTGACGCCGCCGGACTTCTCGCCGTGGGTCAGCGTGGCGTAGCCGAGCAGTTGCTCGTTGAAGCGATAGCTCAAGCCGAGCAGGCCCGAGGGGCTGAAGCTGTACTGGTTGAGGTCGCCCGAATCGTAGGCCCCCACCCGGCCCTGGCGCGCAGCAGCGGCGGCACCGGTTACTGCAGCGCCACCTGCCGGCGCATCGCGGGTTACCCAGGCGCTTTTTTCTTCATAGGTGCCGCGCACGCCGGCGGTGAAGTCCAGGCGCTCGGTGAGGTGCCAGGTGCCTTGGGCGAACAGGGCGTAGCTGTCGGTGTCGATGTGCCCGTCGCCAATGGTGTTGACGTTGTTCAGCGCGCCGGCCGGGGTGAGGTTCCAGACGTCGGCCTGGGGGCCGTAATAGGTGAAGGAGGTGTTGTCCAGGTCCTGCTTGAAGTAGTAGGCACCCAGCACGTAGTCGAAGGCGCCGCCGGTGGGCGAGGCCAGGCGGATTTCCTGCGAGTACTGCTTGTCGCGCACCGAGACCCCGGCGCTGTAGAACACCGGCACGTTGAGGCCGTCGTCGTTGCGCGGGGTGAAGTCCCACCAGCGGTAGGCAGTGATGGAGGTCAGGGTGAAGTCGTTGGGCAGGGTCCAGTTGGCCTCGACCGAAGTGCCGCCCTGGAACACCGTCACTTGCTGGTCGGCGTCGAAATTGACCTTGCGGTGCTTGCCCGATACCAGCGTCGCGCCCGCCTGGGCCGCCAGGCTTTCGTAGCGGTTGACGCCATTGATGGTCGGCCCGGTGCTGTACAGGCTGAGGATGCCGTTGTCGGAGTCTTCTTCGTTGTATTCACCGATCCAGCGCAGGTTGAAGGTTTCGCTGGGCTTGAACAGCAGCTGGGTACGAAAGCCCTGGCGCTTGCCGCCGTTGAGGTCGTGGCCGTCGTGGATGTTCTTCACGTAGCCGTCGTCTTCGGTGTGGTAGGCGCTGATGCGCCCGGCCAGGGTGTCGCTGATCGGCCCGGAGAAGCTGCCCTGGGTCTGCAGGTAGCCATCTTCGCCGATCGACTGCTGGATGCTGCCTTCGCGGTGGAAGGTCGGCTTGCGCGTGGTGATGTTGAGCACCCCCGCCGTGGTGTTCTTGCCGAACAGCGTGCCCTGCGGGCCGCGCAGCACCTCGAGCTGCTCGACGTCGAGCAGGTCGAACACCGCCATGCCCGGGCGCCCCAGGTAGACGTTGTCGAGGTAGATGCCGACGCTGCCTTCCAGGCCGTCGCTGGCCGGGTTGTTGCCCAGGCCGCGAATCGAGATGCTCGACTGGCGCGCATGCACATAGGCCACGTTGGTGCTGGGCACCAGCTGTTGCAGATCCTGCACACGGTAGATGCGCTGGGTTTCCAGGGTTTCGCTGTCGAGCACGCTGATTGGCGTGGGCACGTCCTGCGCGGTTTCCTCGCGGCGCCGGGCATTGACCGTGACGGTGCCAAGCTTGGCGTCCTGTTCCACGGCGGGGGTGGCAGTGCTGGGCAGCGCTTCGGCGAAGCTGCTGCCCGAAGCCGCCAGCAACACGCCAGCGGCCAGGGGGTGCAAGGCGGCCCGCGACACGCGCGTTGGCCAACGAGAAACTCGGGTCATGCAAATGCTCCTTGAGGCATGGGCCCTGGGCGAGCATTTCCGTTGGCGGAACCGAATCGCGGTCAGTCGGGCTTATATTCTTTTAAGTGATATAAATATTTGTAATTCATATTTTGTGGAATAAGTAACACCCTTTATAAGGGGGCTCACCCTGTTCATCAATTGCATTCGACCGAAAGTTTCCATGTAGAAAATGCATATCGACCTCCGCCAGCTCCGCCACTTCATCGCCCTTGTCGAGCACCGCAGTTTTGTCGCTGCGGCGGCTGCGGTGAACCTGTCGCAATCGGCTTTCAGCCGCAGCATCCAGACCCTGGAGCACAACGTTGGCTGCCGCCTGGTCGACCGCGCCAGCAAGGAACTGTCGCCCACTCGCCAGGGCTTGCTGGTACTGGAGCATTCGCGGCGCCTGGTGCACGGGGCGCACAACCTGGTCAACGAGATCCACCAGTTCAACGGCGCCACCACCGGCGTGGTGCGCTTCGGCTCCGGCCCTGCGCCAGCCGGCGGCCTGGTGCCGCGGGCCGTGGCGCGTTTCGTCAGCGAATACCCGGCGGCGCGCACGTGCTTCCAGGTGGATAACTGGCAGGCCTTGAACCGCAAGCTGATGGCCGAAGAGATCGAGTTCTTCGTCGCCGACACGCGCCAGTTCGAGTCCGACCCGGACTACCGCGTGCACAAGCTGGCAGCCCAGCGCTGGCACTTCTGCTGCCGCGCCGGCCACCCGCTGACCGCGCGCCGCCAGGTCAATGCCCGGGACCTGTTCGATTACCCGCTGGCCACCACCTTCCGCCCGCCGAACATCCGCAAGGTGCTCAGCGACCTCAGCGGCCGGCAGGACTTTCTGCCGACGGTGGAATGCGAGCATGGCTATGCACTGCTGAATGTGGTGATGCACTCGGACACCATCGGCATTGCCTGCAGTGCCAACCTGCGGCCGTACCAGACAGGGCTGGTGGCGCTTGAGCTGGCGGACCTGGCGCCGGAGCAGGAGGAGTCGTTCTACACCCGTTACGGGGTGGTGAGCCGGGTGGGGTATGGCTTGTCGCCGTTGGCGCAGGGAATGGTCAGGCAACTGATTGCCTGTGATGGCGAGGGGTGATGGGCTACAGCAAGTTGTGTGGGAGCGGGCTTGCCCCGCGAACACCGGCAAAGCCGGTGCCATGCACCGCGGTGCCTGCTTCGCGGGCCAAGCCCGCTCCCACAGGGGTTTAGCCTTTACGCGTAGTCCGGCTCAGTTGCCCATCGACCCCCACCGGCACCTCGCCCGCCAAGGTCACCCGGCGCACGATGCGCGCCTGGGTGCCGTAGTCATCCACCGCATAATGCTGCGTCGCCCGGTTATCCCAGATCGCCACGTCGCCCGCCTCCCAGCGCCAGCGCACGGTGTTCTCCAGGCGCGTCACATGCCCCTGCAGCACCGCGAACAAATGCTGCGAATCCGCCAGCGAATAGCCCTTGATGCGTTTCACGAAATGCCCCAGCTGCAGCGCCCGCTCGCCACTGACCGGGTGCACCCGCACCACCGGGTGCTCGGTCTCGTACACGGTCGAGGTGAATACCTGGCGGTAGCGTTCGAGCTTGGCCGGGTCGACGTCGGGCTTGATGCTGGCGTAGTCGTATTCGTTGCTGTGCACCGCCCACAGTTTGTCCGCCAGCTCGCGCAGCGGCTCGGGCAGCTCCTGGTAGGCCGCAGCCGTGTTCGCCCACACGGTGTCGCCACCGGAAGCCGGGGCCACCACGCTGCGCAGGATCGAGGCTTTGGGGTAGGCATCGACGAAGGTCACGTCGGTGTGCCAGGAGTTAGCTCGCTGGCCTTCGGCGCCATCGAGCTGGAGCAGGTACTTGGTGCCGTCGACCACCGGCACGGTGGGGTGCGCCACCGGCTCGCCGAGCAGCTTGGCGAAGCCTTCCTGGCTCAGGTCGTCCAGGTGCGCCTGCTGGCGGAAGAAGATCACCTTGTGCTTGACCAGCGCGGCCTGGATGGCCGCGACCGTGTCGGCATCGAGGTCGGCAGACAGCTTCACCCCGCGGATTTCGGCGCCGATGCGGCCGGCGACCGGGTGGATATTGAGTTCGAGGGCTTGCGGCGCGGTGGCCAGTGCGGCATTGCTCATGGTCGTGGTCCTTTCTCAGTCATGGTCGGGTGTGGGTTCAACGGGCGGCCTGCACGGCCTGTTCCTGTTGCAAGGCAGCATCGAGGAAGCGGGTATCGACCCAGTCGGCCACCTGGAAGCTGCGGCGGATCAGGCGCTCCTTGGCGGCCAGGTCGACGCCTTGCTGCAGCTGGGCGACGAAGCCTGCATCCAGGCGTGGATCGAAGTAGTGGGCGAGGTCTTCCTGGGCCAGGTCGTCGGCGAGGATGCTGCGCGGCCAGTTCGCGTTGCTGGCCACCAGGTCGACATAGGCGTCGCGGTTGTGTTCGTCGCGCAGCCAGCTGGCGGCACGCGCCTGGGCATTGACCAGGCGCTGCACCAGCTCGGGGTACTTGCCGATGAATTCGCCGGTGCCCAGCAGTACCGCCTGGGTGCTGCCGGCGCCTTGCAGGTCGCGGGAGCTGACCGGCAGCTCGACCAGGCCTCGCTCACGCAGCGACAGCAGGCTGGAAAGGCCCCAGGTGGCGTCGATCTGCCGGGCGGCAATGGCGGCATTGGCCGCATTGAAATCCAGGTTGATCACTTTCAGGTCGCGCTCGGACAAGCCTTGGCTGGCCAGCGCACTGGCGAACGACAGCTGGTTGGCGGTGCCGCGGAACACCGCGACGCGCTTGCCCTTGAGGTCGTGCAGGGTCTTGATGCCGGAGCCCGGCACCACGCCCAGGTAGCTTTTCACCCCCCGCACGCCGGCCGTCAGCACGCGGGTGTCGAGGCCATTGGCCTTGCCGACGATCGCCGCCAGGTCGCCCAGGTAGGCGAAGTCGGCCTGGCCGTTGGCCAGCGCCTCGTTGATCACCGGCCCCGCGCCTTTGAAGAAGTGCCAGTCGATGCGGATGCCGTCCTTGGCGAATTCCTTCTCCAGCAGTTGCTGATCGCGCAGCACATCGACCACGCCACCGGCACTGTGCTTGCTGCCTGCGCTCAGATCGGGCACGGCGATGCGGATGGTTTCGGGCTTGGCCGGCTCGGCGGCCTGGGCATTGAGGGTGAACAGGCCGACCAGCCCGAGGGCGTGGATCAGGTGGCGCAACGGGGTTTTCATGGCAAGGCTCCTTGGCAGGCTGCCACCGGCGAGGGCCGGCGCTTTGGCCAGAAGCTAGGCAGGTCTGGTTAGAACCTACAAAGATCAAAACTTCATTTTTTAGTAACCAGAAGACATAAACCAAGCGGTATGCGGCCCGCCGCGCAGGTTGCGGAAAACGCATGGAAAATATGAGGAAAACGCAATGGCAGGAGGCTTCCGCCTGCAAGAGGTGCATGCTCTTATCTCTTGAAAGGCACATATGTGAATTTTTAATTCCATAAGTGCATAACCTAGAAACGCTTCGAGAGATGCCTGATGAATGGAGTTCTGAGCAAGGGGCGAGAGGGCATTCGGGGGCCGCTGCTTGGCCCATTCGCGGCACTGGGCCGCACCCACACTCTGCCGTGGGTGCTGCCGGTGCTGATTGCGCTGCTGTGGGTGGTGGCGAGCCGGCAGCACTGGATGAGCGAGCAGATCCTGCCGGCGCCTTCGCTGGTATGGCAGAGCGCGCTGGAGTTTGGCTCCGGCGAGCTCTGGGGGCACTTGTGGATAAGTTTGCAGCGGCTGTTCTGGGGGCTGCTCGCCGGCATCGCCAGCGGCCTGTTGCTGGGGACCTGGCTGGGCACTTCGCGGCGTGCGCAAACGCTGGTGCTGCCGACCTTCGTCGCGCTGGCGCAGATCCCCACCCTGGCGTGGATCCCGCTGTTCATGCTGTGCTTCGGCATCGGCGAACTGCTCAAGCTGGTGGTGTTGGTGAAGGCTGTGGTAGTGCCGGTCACCCTGCACACCCTGGTTGGTGTGCGCGACGCCCAGCCCAAGCTGCGCGAAGCCGCTGCCGCGCTGCGCCTGCCACGGCACTTGCTGTTCCTGCGGCTGCTGCTGCCGGCTGCCCTGCCCGCCTTCCTCACCGGCGTGCGCCTGGCCCTGGCCACAGGCTGGACCTCGCTGCTGGCCGTGGAACTGCTGGCCTCCAGCGAAGGCATCGGTTACCTGATGGTGTGGGGCCGGCAGCTGTTCATGCTCGACCTGGTGCTGCTGTGCATCCTGGTGATCGGCCTGGTCGGCGCACTGCTGGAGCGCGGCTTCTCAACCCTGGAAAAACGCCTGCTGTACTGGCCGCAACCGGCTACCGGCGAACAGCAGCGCGGGCCAGTGCCCAAGGGCTGGCAAAGCCTGCTGCTGCCGGCTGCGCTGCTGGCGCTGTGGCAGGCCAGCAGCAGCTTGGGCTGGGTCGACGCGAACATCCTGACCTCGCCACTTGAAGTACTGCACACGCTGTTCGCTGGCCTGGCCGACGGTTCGCTGCCGCAAGCCATGTTGCTGAGCCTGCAGCGCACCCTGGGCGGTTTGCTGCTCGGCGGCGGCGCGGGCTTGCTGATGGGCCTGCTGCTGGGCCTTTCGCACACCGCCGAGCGGCTGTTCGGGCCGAGCCTGTCGGCATTGCGCCAGGTCGCGCTGTTTGCCTGGGTGCCGCTGCTCACGGCCTGGTTCGGCCTGGGTGAAGGCGCCAAGCAGGTGTTCGTCGCCCTGGCCGCGTTCTTCCCGCTGCTGATCGCCACCCAGCGCGGCATCGCCAGCCTCTCGCCGCAACTGGGCGAAGCCGCCCGCACGCTGCGCCTGAACCTGTGGCAACGCCTGCGCCTGCTGGTGCTGCCTGGCGCTGCCCCGGCGATTTTCGCCGGCCTGCGCCTGTCGCTGATCTATGCCTGGCTGGGCACCATCGGCGCCGAATACTTCATGCCCTCGGATGGCGGCATCGCCAGCCTGATGATCGGCGCGCAGCAGCTGTTTCGCATGGACCAGGTGATGGCGGCCATGGTCCTGATCGGCCTGGTCGGCGCCCTGCTCGGCACCCTTGGACAACGCCTCGAATCGCGCGCCACGCGCTGGAGAACCGCATGAACGCTTTCAACACATCGCACTTGCTGGCCGCCAACCAACCCGACAGCACGCCCGCGCTGGTCAGCTTCGACAACGTCGGCAAGGTGTTCAGCGTCGATGGCCAGCCCTTCGAGGCCATCCGCAATTTCAACCTGTCGATCAATGAAGGCGAGTTCATTGCCATCGTCGGCGCTTCCGGCTGTGGCAAGTCGACCCTGCTGCGCCTGCTGGTGGGGCTGGACACCGACTACAGCGGCAACATCCGCGTCGATGGCCAGGCCGTTCGCGGCATTGGCGGCGAGCGCGGGATCGTGTTCCAGGAACATCGGTTGTTCCCCTGGCTGACGGTGGAGCAGAACATCGCCCTGGGGCTGGTCAACGAGCCGCTGACCCAGGGCGAACGCGCCCGCCGCGTGCATGAATTCGTGCTGCTGGTGGGCCTGGTCGGCTTCGAGTCGGCCTACCCGCACCAGCTCTCCGGCGGCATGGCCCAGCGCGTGGCGATCGCCCGCGGGCTGGTGGCCAGCCCGCGCATCCTGTTGCTGGACGAGCCGTTCGGTGCCCTGGATGCGCTGACCCGCCAGCAGTTGCAGGATGAGCTGCTGGCCATCCGCGAACGGGCCGGGATCACCACCTTGCTGGTGACCCACGACGCTGAGGAAGCCACCTACCTGGCGGACCGGGTGGTGGTGCTGGAGCCGCGCCCGGGGCGGATCAAGGCAGTGGTCGAGATCGACCTGCCGCACCCGCGGCTGCGCACGGGGGTGGCGCTGCATGGGTTGCGCGAGAAGGTGCTGCACCAGATCACGGGGGATGGTGGGTATCTGCCGGCGCCGGCCAGGCGCGTCGAAGGGCTGAGGCCGGAGCTGATTGCCTTGTGAAGGCTACCGGCCCCATCGCCGGCAAGCCGGCTCCCACAGGGATCGCACAGCTCTCAAGCCCTGTGCTGTACCTGTGGGAGGCTAGCGGCCCTATCGCCGGCAAGCCGGCTCCTGCGCTGTACCTGTGGGAGCCGGCTTGCCGGCGATGGGGCCGGTCGCTTCAACCCAGATCGTGCAGGTAGGCCCAGGGATAGATCCCCCGCTCATGCCCATCGCTGAACACCAGCTGCACCCCATACCCCTGCACCTCGACCCGCTCCACGCGCACATCCTCGCGGACCACCGCGATGCGCCCGGCAAGCCGCGCCGCACGGCACTGCGAGCACGGGCAGGCACCGCGCAGGCGAGCGTGGCTGATGCTGCGTTCGCCATCGGCCCACTGCAACACCAACGCCCCAGGCCCACGCAGGTTGCGAATGGCCGCCGGCGCATTCATCACGCCGCCCCGCGCAGTTGCGCCAAGGCAATGCGCACGGCCTTGCGCACCTCCGGGTCGCTGTCTGCCTCGGCAGCCTGCAGCACCGGCAAGGCACGCGCCTGGCCCAGCTCGCCCAGCGCCAGGGCAGCCTCCTTGCGCAGGTTGGCAATGCCATGGCCGAGCAGCTCGCCAAGCGCGTCCAGCGCCGCGGCATGGCGCAGCCGCCCCAACGAGCGCGCAGCGCGCAGGCGAACCTGCCAGAAGCCATCGGCAAGCGCCGCGACCAATGCCGGGCCGGCCTGCTCCTGGCCCACCTTGCCCAGGGTGGTGGCGGCTTCTTCACGTACTTGCCAGGCCTCGTCATGCAGCGCCGCGATCAACGCCGGCAGCACGGCGCTGTCGCGGGCAAGGCCCAGCGCGCCAATGGCCGCCCGGCGTACTTCGGTGTCCGGCTCGGCCTCGGCCAGCCGGGCCAGGGCCGGCAACGCGGGCTGATGCTTGAGCCAACCGAGAATCCCCACCGCTTCACGGCGCACGGCCGCGTCGTCATCGGCCAGCGCCAGCAGCGCCGGCGCCGCGGCCTCTTCCAGGCGCAGCTCGCGCAAGGCACGCAGGGCGCTGGCGCGCACGAAGGCATCGGCGTGGCTGGCCCAGGGCAAAATCAGCTGGCCGGCTTCGAGGCTCTTGAGTTCGCTGAGGCTCTGGGCTGCGGCCAGGCGCACCGGCTCGGCGCCATCGGCCAGCGCGGCGCACAAGGCCTGCACCACCTCGGGCTCCTCCCAGGCTTCGAGCAGCCGCGCGGCCTCGCTGCGAACCTCGGCGGCGGCATCGACCAGCAGCGCATCGGTCAGCCAAGGCAAGGCATCCGGGTCTTCCAGGTCTGCCAGCTCGATCAGGGCGATGCGCCGCACGCCAGCGTCGCTGGCCTCAAGGCGCGGCAGCAGGGCAAGGATCTCGAGGTTGTCGGTGTTTCGTTCAGTCATGGCGCGGTCCGTAGTGGCGGTTGGTTCAGCGCAGCAGGTAAGGGATGTCGACCTTCACCGCACCGGTGGGGCAGTCCTTCTCGCAGGGCATGCAGTACCAGCATTCGTCGAACGCCATGTAGGCCTTCTGCGTGGCCGGGTTGATCGCCAGCAGGTCCATGGGGCAGACCTCGACGCACACGGTGCAGCCCTTTTCGGCGATGCATTTGTCTTCGTCGATGGTGACCGGGGCGCTGCTGCGAAAGAAGATTTCCTGGGGTTGGTAGGGCATGTCACGGGGTCCTTTGTTCTGGTTATTCGGTGGGGCTGATGGCCCTTTCGCCGGCAAGCCGGCTCCCACACCGATCACCGCTGACCGTGTGGGCGCGGCCCCGGTTCATGCGGCATCGGCCTTGACCCGCAGGCGGTCGTAGGCGGTCTGTTCTTCGGCATCCAGGGCGATCAGGTAAGGCTCGACAGCCTTCTTGAAGCTGGTCATCTGGCCGTTATCGCCCTTCTTCAGGTGGCAATGGCAAAACCACTCGCCATCGTTGCGCTCGGGGAAGTCGACCCGGTGGTGGTACAGCCCCCAGCGGCTTTCCTGGCGAAACAGCGAGGCGCGGGCGGCCATTTCGGCGCAGTCGCGAATCACCGTCACCTCCATCGCGCGCATCAGTTCGTGGGGGTTGCTGGCCTTCATCTGGGCCAGGTCGCGCTCGATGTCGGCAAACCGCGCCAGGCCGATTTCCATCTTCTTGGTCACCTTGGGCGGCTGCAGGTAGTCGTTGACCATGCGCCGCAGCTTGTACTCGACCTGCGCGGGCGGCAGGCCGTGCTCGCGCTGCAGTGGCGCGAACACCCGCTCGCGCTCGCGCTCGACCTGGTCCGCATCGACCTCGGCAAGCGCTCGCCCGGCCACGTACTGCGCGGCGTTGACACCGGCGAACCAGCCATAGGTGAAGGCACCGAGCATGTAGTTGTGCGGCACTGCCGCCATGTCACCGGCGGCGTACAAGCCCTTGACGCTGGTCTCGGCCTTCTCGTTGACCCACACCCCCGAGGCCGAATGCCCGGAACAGAAGCCGATCTCGGAGATGTGCATCTCGACCATGTGCTGGCGGTAGTCGGTGCCGCGCCCGGCATGGAACTGGCCACGGCTGGGGCGTTCGTTGCTGTGCAGGATTTCTTCGATGTTCTGGATGGTTTCCTCGGCCAGATGGTCGAGCTTGAGAAACACCGGGCCGTTGCCGCCTTCGAGTTCCTGGTGGAACTCCCACATCATCTGCCCGCTCCAGTAGTCGCACTCGATGAAGCGCTCGCCCTTGCTGTTGGCGGTGTAGCCGCCCAGCGGGCCGGTCACGTAGGCGCAGGCCGGGCCGTTGTAGTCCTTGATCAGCGGGTTGATCTGGAAGCACTCCAAATTCGCCAGCTCGGCGCCTGCGTGGTAGGCCATGGCGTAGCCGTCGCCGGCATTGGTCGGGTTCTCGTAGGTGCCCATCAGGTAGCCCGAAGACGGCAGGCCCAGGCGCCCGGCGGCGCCACAGGCAAGGATCACGGCCTTGGCACGCACCACGCGGAACTCGCCGCTGCGGCAGTCGAACCCGAGCACGCCGGCAGCGGCGCCCTCGCCATCGAGCAGCACGCGGGTGCAGACCATGCGGTTGCTGATCTCGACGCGGGCGCGCTTGAGCTGGCGGTAGAGCACCTTCTTGATATCGTGCCCTTCAGGCATGGGCAGCACGTAGGCGCCCATGTGGTGCACCTTCTTCACCGCGTAGTCGCCGGTTTCGTCCTTCTCGAACTTCACGCCCCAGCGGTCGAGCTGCTCGATGGTCTCGAAGCTGTGGGTGGCATAGGCATGCACGGTGGCCTGGTTGACGATGCCGTCATTGGCCACGGTGATTTCCTTGGTGTACTGCTCGGGCGTGGCGTGGCCGGGGATGATGGCGTTGTTCAGGCCGTCCATGCCCATGCTGATGGCACCGCTGCGCTTGACGTTGGCCTTGTCCAGCAACAGCACGCGCAGCGCTTTGTCTTGCTCCTTGGCCTTGATCGCCGCCATCGGGCCGGCGGTGCCGCCACCGATGACGATGATGTCGTAGTCCTGGGTCTGGATGCTCATGCCGTGCTCCCTTTCTGGCGGTCGATGCGCAGGCGGTACTGGAAGGCATCGCCGCGGTAGTAGAGGTGTTCGAAGTCCAGCGGCGCGCCGTCGGCGGTGTGGGTGAGGCGCTCGATACGCATGATCGGCGCGCCCTCCTGCACCTCCAGCGCCTGGGTCAGGTCGCTGTCGGCCAGCACGGCGTCGATGGCCAGGTCTGCGTGGCCGAGTGCGATGCCGCAGTCGTTTTCCAGCAGCAGGAAGATGTCGCGGGTGACCAGGTCGGCCTTCTCCAGCTTCTCGCCCACGGCCTTGGGTAGCCAGGTCAGCTCCAGCGAGACCGGCTCGCGGTTGATCAGCCGCACCCGGCGGATCTCGGTCACCAGGCTCCCCTCCTCGACCTGCAGCCGCGCCGCCACCAGGGCGCTGGCCGGCACGTGGCGGAAGCTGCGCAGGCGGTTGATCACTTCGTAGCCCATTTGCGTCATCGACTCGGCCAGGCCCTGCAAGGTGCTGACGTTCTGGAACGCCTTGGGCTTGGCGACGAAGGTGCCCTTGCCGTGGATCTTGAAGATCAGCCCCTCTTTTTGCAGGTCTCCCAGCGCCTGGCGCACGGTGATGCGGCTGACATCGAACGCCTTGCCCAGCTCGTTTTCCGAGGGCATGCGGCTGTGCGGGGGGTAGCTGCCGTCGAGAATGCGCTCGCGCAGCAATGCCTTGAGCTGGGTGTAGAGCGGTACGGGGGACAGGGGGAGCAGTTCGGCCATGGGTCTCTTCGCTGTGCGGTGACTTGTTATAACAAGTTGTGACCAGATAGTAGCGGGCATAAGAAACGCGCTGGAAATACTGTTAATGCATATGGATAGATGGGTTTGTCGTGCCCGGCCTGGGCGATCGGGAAAAATGGCCAAAGATCAAGGCGATGGACGACGCCGAATCAGATGGGTATCATGCGTGCGCGTTGCACTCGTAGCTCAGCTGGATAGAGTACTGCCCTCCGAAGGCAGGGGTCGTGGGTTCGAATCCCGCCGAGTGCGCCATATCACGAGAAGCCCTGGGCCTGAGCCCGGGGCTTTTTCATTTGTGCGACATGTCGCACTCCAGGCACTCCCGTGCCACTGCGCATTGGTGATAGCGTGAGCATCCTTTTTCCCGTCTCGCGAAGGAATGCGCACGCTCATGCTCCTGAAAAAACTGACTGCAACGCTCGTGCTGGCCAGTGCCGGCCTGCTCACGCTCCCCGCCCACGCCAACCTCTCGCAGCAACAGTCCGCGGCCATCATCAAGGCCTACGACGGCGCCGACCCTGCCGACTTCAAGGCGTTCATCGGCAAGCTCAATGGCAGTGACCTGGCCAAGGCCGACAACCTCGGCGCAACCCTCGAGGCCTTCCTCGCCAACAAGCCGCTGAGCGCCGAGCAGCAGAACGAGATCAACCGCCTGCTGGGCCTGTACACCCGCATCAAGTACAGCAAGGCCGCCACCGAAACCCTGCGCGAGCTGGTGGCCATCCCCACCTTCAGCGTCGAGGGCGTGCCGCAGCACGAGAACCCCGAGTTCCTCAAGATCGCCAACAAGATCAAGGCCCTGGCCGAAGGCTTTGGCCTGGCCTTCCGCAACATCGACAACCGCGTGTACGAGATTTCCCTCGGTGAGGGCAAGGAAGTGGTGGGTATCCATGCCCATGCCGACGTGGTGCCGGTCAACCCGGACAACTGGAAGCTGGACGACGGCACCCGCCTGGACCCGTTCAAGGTCACCCTGGTCGGCGACCGCATGTACGGGCGCGGCACCGAGGACGACAAGAACGGCATCGTCGTGGCGCTGTACGCGCTGAAGGTGGCCAAGGACGAGAAACTGCCCCTGGCCCGGCAGTTCAAGCTGCTGATCGACACCACCGAAGAAACCAGCGGAGAGGCCATCCCCTACTACTTCGCCCGCAACCCGACGCCCGACTACAACCTGGCGCTCGATGGCGGCTACCCGGTGGTGATCGCCGAAAAAGGCTACGGCACCATCATGGCCAGCTTCAGCAAACGCCCGGCCAGCGGCAAGGGCGCGGAAATCGTCAACCTGACCGGCGGCCTGGCCACCAACCAGATTCCGACCACCTCGGTGGCCACGCTGAAAAGCGACAAGCCGGCGCAACTGGCCGCGCAACTGGAAAAAGCCGGCGCCGACTACGTGCAGCGCAACGGCAACGACTTCAAGATCACCGCCAAGGCCGAAGGCGACAAGGTGCTGCTCACGGTGACCGGTGTTTCGGCCCACTCCTCCGAGCCGGAATCCGGGGTCAACCCGGTGGCGCGCATGCTCGGCTTCATCAACGGCCTGGGCGAGCAGGTGCCGCTCAAGCACAACCAGTTCACCGACGCCGCCCGCTATGCCGCCGACAACTGGGGCCTGGACTACCTGGGCAACAAGCTCGGCGTGGCGTTCAAGGACGACTTCATGGGCCCGCTGACCGCCTCGCTGACCTTCGTTGGCGTGGACAAGAAAGGCCTGAAACTGGCGGTGAACCTGCGCATCCCCAAGGGCAAGCCACTGGCCACGATCAAGGACGAACTGGCCGACAAGCTGGGCGACTGGGCCCGCCAGAGCCACACCTCGGTGGCCTTCAACTACAGCCTCGACGAGCCGATGTACCGCAACCCCGAAGGTGAATGGGTCAAGGCCCTGCTCGATGTCGCCAGCGAGAACCTGGGCATGCAGCACGCGTTCGGCACATCGGCCGGCGCCACCTCGGTGCATGACCTGCCCAACGGCGTGCAGTTCGGCCTGGCCATGCCGGACGTGAAGTACACCGGGCACAACGACAACGAGTTCAAGACCGTGGAGCAGTTCATGCTCGACCTGCAGGTGGTGAGCGAGATGGTGGCGCGCATCGGGCAGATGCCCAAGCTTTGATTCGCCATCACGGCCTTATCGCCGGCAAGCCGGCTCCCACAGGTACGCCACTGCCTGCAGATTCAGTGGCGGTCATGTGGGAGCCGGCTTGCCGGCGATAAGGCCAATGCGTTCCTGAGCCAAACCATGACGTTTTTCAATCGACTCCATGCCGTTTCCTGCATTGCCGTGCAGGCCGGCGTGCTGGATGCTTTATTTACTCCAAGAGCTCGGTTTACCACCCGCAGAGGCCTGTATGAAGAACGTCGAACAAATCCTCAAGACCAAGTCCCAGCACCAGACCGTCTACACCATCGGCCCGGATGACTCGGTACTCGACGCCCTGAAAATGCTGGCGGAGAAAAACGTCGGCGCGCTGCCGGTGGTGGAGAACAACCAGGTGGTGGGCATCGTCAGCGAACGTGACTACGCACGCAAGCTGGTGCTCAAGGGCCGCTCGTCGGCGGCCACGCCTGTGCGCGACATCATGAGCGCGCCGGTGGTCACGGTCGAACCGAAACAGAACCTTGAGTACTGCATGAACCTGATGACCGACCGCCACTTGCGCCACCTGCCGGTGGTCAGCAATGGCGAGCTGCTCGGGCTGCTGTCGATCGGCGACCTGGTCAAGGAAACCATCGCCGAGCAGGCCAGCCTGATCAAGCAGCTGGAGCAGTACATCCGCGGCGAATGAGCCCACTCAGTGATAGGCGCGCTCCAGCTCGTCCAGCTGATGGTCGAAGCTGCGCAGGCGCGCCGACCAGGTATACACCAGCACTTCCAGGTCACGATTGAGCACTGCCGTGTTGCCATGGCCGGTGCTCGACGGCTCGCACAGGTCGAGCTGGTAGCGCTCGCGCGCCATGGCCGTGGCCACGCTGGAAAGGTCGCGGGCATTGGCCAGCCAGTGGTGATGATGGTCGTGGATTTCGCGGTCGAGCGCCCGGCACTGGCGCTTCAGGGCATCCAGGCTCTGCTCCAGCGGCGTGCCCTTGAGCTCGCCCATCACCTCCTCGAAGGTGCGCCCCGAATGCCAGTAGCTACCCCAGAAATAGCGGTCGAACACCGTCTCGACGCGGCGTAGCGCGACCTTGGTGTTCCAGATGGTCAGCAACGTTCGCCCCTGGGCCACTTCGCGCCGGTTCAGGTGCAACTGCTGCCAGGCGATCCACGTCAATGCCAGCAACGCCACCGCCGCGGTGATCGCGGCTGCAGCGTAGAGAAACTGCACGGCCTGGTTCATCTGCTGGGTCTGGCGGATGCCGTAGAAGTAACTGGCCGTCAGGGTGCCCAGGATCGTCACGGAGCACCAGAAACCTGGTGCGTAGGGATCTTTCATTGCGCCTATCCCCTTATTGTTTTCCTGAGCATAGCAACGGCCAAATCACTCATCAGGTGCCGCTCGGCGCTTTATTTTCGCGGGCGGCGCAAAGCCTCGTTGAGTTGATCGAAGGGCACTGCCCAATCGGAATCTTCAATGATGCTGTCTTTCAGGAACGCGCGCTGGGCGTCGTTCCAGAACGGCGCGTCCACCAGCTTGATTTCGTTTTTCAAAGGGGAATGGCTGGTGATGAACTGGTCGATGCTCTGCGGATCGTCCGCCAGCCCCAGCTGCTTGAACAGTTCGGCGAATGGATGAATCGGTGCGTCCATGTTTCCTCCTCAGGTGCCGGGCAGACCGTCCACGACGCCCACCCGGCGTTGGTGTGTGTACATCAGCACAGCTCGCGTACTTCGGCTTGCGGTACCAGTTTCAGGTACTGCTCCATGCTCATGTGGATCAGGTGATCGTGGTCACCCGCCTCCAGGTAGACATCACCCTGGCGGGTAAGGCTCGAATCGAGCAGCATTTTTATCTGGTAGGCGTCGCCCATGGCCGGGATGGCGCCGCGCTCGCAATCACCGAACAGGCTCGGCAGGCCGCTTTCGCGGGTCAGCTGCCAGGCGCCGGACACGCGCACCTTGCTCATGTCCAGGTGCCGGTTGGCCGGGAGCACGGCCATCAGGTAGTTGCCATGGCGGTCATCGAGCATGACCGACTTGGCCACCCGTTCGGCGGGCACCCCGGCCGTGCGCGCCGACTCAAGGCTGGTGGCCGAGTGTGGGTGGGGAATGATGTCGTAATCGCAGTTGGCCTGGTCCAGGCGCTGCTGCAAGGTCTTGGCCATACGCATGATGCACCTCCGGTTTCGCCCCCAATCTTCAAGTTTAGGCCGTACCCCGGCAGCCACAGCTAAACTTCTAGAACACAGGCCCGCGAGGTGACGACAGGTGCTCGCTCGATGTTGCCGCTGGTTGATGCTGATGCTGGTACTTGGCTTCGCCCCGAGTGGCAGCGCCGCGCCCGGCGCGGTATGGGTGCTGAGCATCGATGACGCCATTGGCCCGGCCAGCGCCGACTACCTGGTGCGTAGCCTGGAGCAGGCCAAGGACCAGGGCGCGCAGCTGGTGGTCATCCGCCTGGACACCCCGGGCGGGCTGGACGGCGCCATGCGCCAGATGATCAAGGCGATCCTCGCCAGCCCCGTGCCGGTGGCCACCTACGTTGCCCCCAGCGGCGCCCGTGCCGCCAGCGCCGGCACCTACATCCTCTATGCCAGCCACGTGGCGGCCATGGCCCCCGGCACCAACCTCGGCGCGGCGACGCCCGTGCAGATCGGTGGCGCGCCCGGGCTGCCCAAGGACGACAAGGCCAGCCCTTCAGGCGATGAAGCCACCTTGGCGCGCAAGCAGGTCAACGACGCCGCCGCCTACATCCGTGGCCTGGCGCAGTTGCGCGGGCGCAACGCCGACTGGGCCGAGCAGGCGGTGCGCGACGCGGTGAGCCTGCCCGCCAGCGAAGCCCTGCGCCTGAAGGTGATCGACCAGCTGGCCAGCGACCTGCCCGAGCTCATGCGCCAGCTCGACGGCAAGACCCTGACCGCCGCCGACCAGCCGCGCCAGCTGCACACCCGCGACGCGAGCCTGGTGGAACACCTGCCCGACTGGCGCACGCGCCTGCTGGCGGTGATCACCAACCCCAGCGTGGCGCTGATCCTGATCATGATCGGGGTGTACGGCCTGCTGTTCGAATTCATCAACCCGGGTTCTGCGGTCGGTGGCGTGGTCGGTGGCACCTGCCTGCTGCTGGCGCTGTACGCCCTGCAACTGCTGCCGGTGAGCTTTGCCGGCGTGGCGCTGGTGCTGCTCGGCATCGCCTTCATGATCGCCGAAGCATTCCTGCCCAGTTTCGGCGTGGTCGGTTTCGGCGGCATCGTGGCCTTCGTGGTCGGCGCATTGATCCTGGTCGACACCGACGCCCCCGGCTTCGGCATCCCGCTGACGCTGATCGCCACCCTGGCGGTGCTGTCGGCGCTGCTGATCGGCGGCGTGCTGGGCATGGCCCTGAAAGCGCGCCGGCGGGCGCTGGTCAGCGGCGATGCCGGCCTGGTCGGCAGCCTGGTCACCGTGACTCAGGTAACCGCGAACGACCCCTTCTGCGGCTGCGTGCTGGCCCAGGGGGAACAGTGGCAGGTGCATTGCGCCACACCCCTGCAAACCGGCCAGCACGTGCGCGTCACGGCACGCCGAGGGGTCATGCTGGAAGTGAGCGCCGCAGCAGCGGCGCAAGGGGAATGACGATGTTCATGCAAGTGGGTTTTGGCGCCGTGCTGGTCGTGCTGGCGATGCTGTTGCTCTCGGCCTTTCGCATCCTGCGCGAGTACGAGCGTGGCGTGGTGTTCCAGCTCGGGCGCTTCTGGCAGGTCAAGGGGCCGGGGTTGATCCTGCTGATTCCGGTGATCCAGCAGATGGTGCGGGTCGACCTGCGCACCGTGGTGCTGGATGTGCCGCCGCAGGATGTGATCACCCGCGACAACGTCTCGGTCAAGGTCAATGCCGTGCTGTACTTTCGCGTACTCGACCCACAGAAGGCGATCATCCAGGTCGAGGACTTCCTGGTTGCCACCAGCCAGCTGGCGCAGACCACCCTGCGCGCGGTGCTGGGCAAGCACGAGCTGGACGAGCTGCTGGCCGAGCGCGAGCAGCTCAACCTGGACATCCGCCATGTGCTCGATGCGCAGACCGACGCCTGGGGCATCAAGGTGGCCAATGTCGAGATCAAGCACGTCGACCTCAACGAATCGATGGTCCGTGCCATTGCCCGCCAGGCCGAGGCGGAGCGCGAGCGGCGGGCCAAGGTGATCCATGCCGAAGGCGAGTTGCAGGCTTCCGAGAAGCTGATGCAGGCGGCGCAGATGTTGAGCAAGGAGCCCGGGGCCATGCAGCTGCGCTACATGCAGACGTTGGGGTCGATTGCCGGGGACAAGAGCTCGACCATCGTGTTTCCGATGCCGCTGGATTTGCTCAAGGGGATGGTGGACCGGCAGAAATGAAAAAGGGGCCTTCACAAGGCCCCTGGCAAGCGGTCAGATCGGCGCGCGGCGCAACGTCGCGAGGAAGGTGGCAGCGCCAATGAACAACCCGGCAAAGGTACGGTTCAAGCGCTTCTGCTGCTTGGGCGTGCGCAACAGGCGCAGCACCCGCGAGGCAAGCCCGGTGTAGCCCGCCATCACCAGCATGTCGACGCTGATCATGGTGACCGTGATCGCGATGTACTGCGGCAACAGCGGCGCATGCGGGTTGAGGAACTGCGGCAGCACCGCGAGCATGAACACCAGCGCCTTGGGGTTGCTGACGTTGACCAGGAAGCCGCGGAACACCAGGCTCAGCGGTTTGCCGATCGGGCGCACGCCGGATTCCTCGGTCATGTCCATCGGCAGAGCGCGCCATTGCTTGTAGGCCAGGTAGATCAGGTAGGCGACGCCGAACCATTTGATGACCTGGAACGCGGTGGCGGAAGCGGCGAGGATGGCGCCCACGCCGGCGGCAATGATGGCGATCTGCACGATCAGGCCCAGCTGCAGGCCCAGGGCGTTCCAGTAACCGCGCCAGAAACCGTACTGCAGGCCGCTGGACATCGAGGCAATCGCCCCGGCGCCCGGTGAAAGGCTGATCACCCAACACGCGGCAAAGAAGCCCAACCACACTTCCATCGACATCACACACCTCGCTCAACGTATGTTTCAAAACGTTAAGCTAAGGGGTTGGTGAAAAAATGACCAGCAATATTTTTGCAGGCCCATGCCGGCGTTTTCGCGGGACAAGCCCGCTCCCACAGGAACATCACTGCATTCAAAGGCAGTGATGTTCCTGTGGGAGCGGGCTTGCCCCGCGAATGGGATGTCACCTATGGATCAGGACAACGCCTCGAGCTCAGCCTGCATGCTCTCAAGGGTTTCCAGCGCTTCCATCCACCCTTCCTCAAGCTCGCCTTCGCGCTGCTTGAGCTTGGTCTGGCGAGCCAGCAGGTCACGCAGTTCATCCTTGCGCGCGGCCTCGTACAGCCCACTATCAGCCAACGCCGCCTCGATCTCGGCCAGCTGCGCATGCACCTGGTTGAGCTCGGCTTCAAGCTTGTCGGCGGCCTTCTTGTGCGGAGCCAGTTGCTGGCGCAAGGCGGCAGCAGCCTGGCGCTGGGCCTTCTTGTCGGTCTTGTCGGGGTTGGCCGAGCCAGTGCTCGCCGGCGCGCTGCGCTGGCGGTACTCGACCAGCCAGCGGCTGTAGTCGTCGAGGTCGCCATCGAAGGTGTCGACCTTGCCGTCAGCCACCAGCAGGAACTCGTCGGTGGTGCTCTTGAGCAGGTGACGGTCGTGGGAAACCACCACCACGGCCCCGGAAAATTCCTGCAAGGCCATGGTCAGCGCCAGGCGCATTTCCAGGTCGAGGTGGTTGGTCGGTTCGTCGAGCAGCAGCAGGTTTGGCCGTTCCCAGGCGATCAGTGCCAGGGCCAGGCGGGCCTTTTCGCCGCCGGAGAAATTCACCACCGGCTCGTCGACGCGGTCGCCATGGAAGTCGAAACCGCCAAGGAAGTCGCGCAGGGTCTGCTCGCGTTCGGCCGGGGCGATGCGCTGCAGGTGCAGCAACGGGCTGGCCTTGTCGTCCAGCGAGTCGAGCTGGTGCTGGGCGAAGTAGCCCACGGCAAGGTTCTCGCCACGTACCAGGCGGCCCGACAGCGGCTCGAGCTCGCCGGCGAGGTTCTTGATCAGGGTCGACTTGCCCGCGCCGTTGGGGCCGAGCAGGCCGATCCGCGCACCCGGCACCAGCTGCAGTTTGACCTTGTCCAGAATCGCCTTGTCGCCATAGCCCAGCCGGCCTTCGGACAGGCTCAGCAGCGGGCTGGAGATTTTCTGCGACTCACGGAAGACGAAGTCGAACGGCGAGTCGACATGCGCCGCCGACAGCTCTTCCATGCGCTCCAGGGCCTTGATCCGGCTCTGCGCCTGGCGGGCCTTGGTGGCCTGGGCCTTGAAGCGGGCGATGTACTTTTCCATGTGCGCGCGCTGGGCCTGCTGCTTCTCGTAGGCTTGCTGCTGCTGCGCCAGGCGCTCGGCACGGGTGCGTTCGAAGGCGCTGTAGCCGCCCTTGTACAGGTTGAGCTTGCGCTGCTCGACGTGCAGCACGTGGTCGACCACGGCATCGAGGAAGTCGCGGTCGTGGGAGATCAGCAACAGCGTGCCGGGGTAGCCCTTGAGCCAGTCTTCCAGCCACAGGATGGCGTCGAGGTCCAGGTGGTTGGTCGGTTCGTCCAGCAGCAGCAGGTCGGACGGGCACATCAAGGCCTGGGCCAGGTTCAGGCGCATCCGCCAGCCGCCGGAGAAGTCGCCTACCCGGCGGTCCATCTGCTCGTTGGTGAAGCCAAGGCCGGCCAGCAGCTTGCGCGCTCGCGCATCGGCGGTGTAGCCGTCGGCACTTTCCAGCTCACTGTGCAGGCGCGCCAGGGCAGTGCCGTCGTGGGCCTGCTCGGCCAAGGCAAGCTCGGCCTGGACCTTGCGCAGGCGCACATCGCCGTCGAGCACATAGTCCACGGCCAGGCGATCGAGGGTGTCGACCTCCTGGCGCATGTGCGCGATGCGCCAGTCACCGGGCAACTGGCAGTCGCCGCCATCGGGCGAAAGCTCGCCGCGCAGCAAGGCGAACAGGCTGGATTTGCCGGCGCCGTTGGCGCCGATCAGGCCGGCCTTGTGACCGGTGTGCAGGGTCATCTCGGCGCCGTCTAGCAAGCGCTGCGGACCACGCTGTAAAGTGAGGTTGGATAGTCTGATCATGATGGTCGCGGAGTCTACCAGCTTCCTCGGCCCGTAGCGTGAGTGGAATCATGTACACCGACCTGTGGAATCACGCCCTGGCCCTGTATGCACGGCCGGGTGTCGAAGCGGCCTGCTTGCACGTGCAGGCATTGGGCGGCGATGTCTGCCTGCTTCTGTGCGCAACCTGGTTGCAGGCGCGTGGCGTCACGCCGGACCCTGCGCGCGTGCAGGCCTTGCGTGCGCTTGCCGAACCTTGGCAGCAGGAGGTGGTGACGCCCCTGCGCAGCCTGCGCCAGGCGTGGCGGGCAGCCGCGCAGCACGAGCCGCACCTGGCGGCGCTGAGGGAGCAAGTGAAAGGGTTGGAAATGCAAGCGGAAAGGACGTTGCTGGAGCGCCTGCAGGCGTGTGCGCAGCAGTGGCCTGCAGGTGGGCAGGCGGGCTCGCAAGATTGGCTGGCCTGGCTTGCGCCAGACCAGGCCCGTGGCCACGACGCGCTGGAGCAGTTGCGCGTCGCGGCCGCAGGGCTTCAGGAGGCCGAAGACGGCGCCTGAGCTGGGGTGCTGGCCGGGGCCGAAGGTGCTGCCGGGGTAGCCGAGTTGGTCGCTGGGGTAGCCGCAGTGGCCGGTTTGGTTTCGGCTGGCTTGCTGGCAACCGGCTTGGCGGCTGGCTTGGCAGCAGGTTTGGCTGCTGGCTTGGCTGCGGCTGGCTTGGCGGCCGGCTTGGCTGGAGCTTTGGCAGCGGCAGGCTTGGCCGCAGGTTTTGCCGCAGGCTTGGCAGCTGCAGCTTTGGCCGCTACCGGTTTTGCAGCAGGTTTGGCGGCTGCAGCTTTGGCCGGCGCCGCTTTCGCAGCAGGCTTGGCAGCAGCGGTTTTGGCTGCAGCAGGTTTGGCAGCGGGTTTAGCGGCTGCGGTTCTTGCCGGGGTGGCTTTGGCAGCGGCGGGTTTGGCTGCAGCCGCTTTGGCCGGTGCCTTGGCTGCGGCCGGCTTGGCAGCTGCGGTACGCGCTGGGGCCTTAGTGGTTGCTGCGCGGGCTGGCGCCTTGGCTGCAGGTTTAGCAGCTGCTTTGGCCGCAGGCTTGGCGGCCGCTTTTGCAGGTGCCTTGGCCGCTGGTTTGGCCGCAGCCTTGGCCGACTTCGCCGCTACCGCGCGCTGCTCCAGTGCCTTGCCAGCCGACTCGCGTACCTTGCCAACACCCTGGGCCAGTTTCAGGCTTTCCTGGGCATCGCGCTTGAGTTGCTGAATATAAGTACGGGTTTGCGTCTGGCGCTCTTTGAGCGAGTCGAGCAACCCTTCAAGTTCGCCAATGGCTTTCTGCGCTTTGCCCTGGGCCTTGGCTTTGCCTGCCTTGGCCGCGTCCTGCAACTTCAGGCGGCCGTTATGCAGTTTTTCCTGCGCCTTGACGCGTTGCTTTTCCAACTTGGCCAGCAGTTTCTCCGCATCAGCCAGCGCTTGCGTGCAGGCATCTTCCAAGTGATCGAGCAGGCTGCCCGAAAGTTGCTGGAGCAGGTGTAACGGCGTGCTTACTGGCTTCTTTTTGGCCGACATGGTTTACCTCCTGGCTGACGAGATTGCGGCTCATACTATGCTTCTGCTGCTACTGCCGCTAGGGCATGTGGACAGTATCGCTAGCGCCGCGTTGCATGCCTGGGCAAAGTTGTTGTCTTGCAGCTGCGTGCAAGTGTAGTTGCTTAACAAATCGCTGCTGATATTTACGCAGGTGCGCTGGCATACTTCATCGCTCATTGAGCTGGAGTTGCGCATGCCTCGTTATCTTGTATTCGGTCTGAGCCTGTTGGCGCCCTTCGCTCTGGCCGCCCCCGATACCGCCCCAGGCAACGACGCCGACCTGGCCTACAGCCTGGGCGCCAGCCTGGGTGAGCGGCTGCGCGAGGAAGTACCGGGGCTGCAGCTGGATGCGCTGGTAGAAGGGCTGCGCCAGTCCTATCAGAACCAGCCGCTGAAACTCGACAAGGCGCGCATGCAAGCCATATTGCAGCAGCATGAAGAACAGGCGAGCAACACTGCCGAACAGGCCGAGGTGGCGAAACTGCAGGCCGTCGAAACACGCTTCATGGCCAATGAACGCGCCCGCGCCGGCGTGCACGAACTGCCCGAAGGCGTGCTGTACAGCGAGCTGAGCAGCGGTAACGGCGCGCAGCCAAATGCCAATGGCAAGGTGCAGGTGCGCTATGTCGGCAGGCTGCCGGATGGCTCGGTATTCGACCAGAGCCAACAGCCGCAGTGGTTCAGCCTGGGCTCGGTGATCGAAGGCTGGCAGGTGGCGTTGCCGCAGATGAAAGTCGGTGCGAAATGGCGCCTGGTGATCCCTTCAGCGCAAGCCTATGGCGCCGAGGGGGCGGGTGACTTGATTGCACCCTACACACCCCTGGTATTCGAGATCGAACTGCTGGCTGTCGGCGACTGACGCCACCTTCAGGCCTGCACCGCGCCTTCTTCCTTGTGGGCGTTGTGCAGCACTTCGATCAGGCAGTCTTCGAGCTCGAAGCGCTCGTGCAGCAAGCCACCCAACTTGGTGAGTTTGTCGGCGAAACGCTCAGGGTCCTTGCACTCGCCTTTTTCGCAATGGTCATTGAAGGCCAATGCAAATTGCGTGCTGTCATCGATGCGCGGGTTGATCTGCGTGGCCAGTTCCAGCCCCCGCGTATCACCAAACGCCTTGGCTTCGCTGACCAGTTGCTCGCTGACCTCGAAATGCCACGCCGAGACGTAGTCGACCAGCAGCGCGCAAAAATCCCCGTTGGTGTCCTTGTCGGCGAAGGCTGGCTTCACGGCGCGCAAGGCGCGGAAAGCCTCCACCAGTTCCTGGCGCTCCTCGAGCCAGCGGTCGATCAGCTTATGGACCCCGCCCCAGCGTTCCTGGGCGTTCTGACAACTATCGAGCATGGCGATCTCTTCCCTTCTGGGTAGATGCCGCTGCACCTCGCACTACGACCGCGCAGCACAAAGGTGACATCAGCAGGACGGCATCGAGCAGTTGTGTTTTCGGTATGCGTGCTGGGAGATTATTCCCGCACGTGCTGCCCATCAAGGTACGCAGCAGACAAAGTTCATACAAGTGTTTAATACCCTGGCGCAGCACCATTGGTCGCGCTGGCGCTCAAGGCTTGCGCTGGGTCAACTTTCACCCAGGCTGCGCAAACGATACGCCAGCAGGCAGGCCATTGGCAGCAGCGCCAGCAGCAGGAACGCCAGCAGACTCCATTCGGGCAAGGTCAGGTCCAGAAAGCTCCAGGTCAGCGAGCTGCAGCCCGGGCCGCCCAGCAGCAACTGCCAGGCCGCTTCGCCAAAGGGCTGGTCGAACAGCTGCCAGAGCGATGGCGGGCACACATGGCCTTTGTCGTCGGCGCCCTGCAACCACACATGCCGCGCCGCCAGTAACGCGCCAGAAGCCGAACTGGCCAGCGCTGCCCAGGCATAGCGCCGAATGCCGCGCGGGCCTGGCACATGCACCGCCCCGCACAAGCAGATCAGCGCATACACGCCCAGCAGCACACGCTGGCTGAAACACAGCGGGCATGGCGTGAGGCCCAGGGTTGCCTGCAGGTAGAAGGACGCAATCAGCACTGCCAACGAGGCCAGGCAGGCAGGAAGAAAGAACGTGCGCAGACGGGCCGGCATGGGCGTAGAAGGTCCGGAGAATGAAGTGGTTTGAAACGGTAGAGGAAAGGCGCGCTTTGTTTCAAGGCAAGACAGGCGCGAGAAGTCGCTGAGCAGCAGAGGAAATCTCAAACTGAGTTGTAGGGATTTTCCTAAGAACGATGGCGCACCTTTAACGTGCTGCGCTGGAGAAGTAACCAGCCCCCGGAACCCGCGCCTCGGCGCGGGCCCAGGGTCGGTCAGGCGCGCACGCCTTCAGGCAATGGCAAGGCCAGCAGGCGCTCATCGAGCAGGCCCAGGCCTTCCTGGAACAGCTGGTTGCTACGCTCGGTCTCGCCCAGCCCGGCCAGCAGCCGTGCAAGCTCGGCACAGGTTTCCGGGTTGCGTTCCATGCGCAGGCTGCTTTCGAGGTAGTCGCGCGCCTTGCCCCACAGGCGGTTCTGCAAGCTCAGGCGACCGAGCGTGAGCAGCAGGCTCGGGTCTTGCGGGTGGTCCTTGAGCCAGCCTTCGGCAGCCTGCAGCTGGCGCGCCGGGTCATCGCCGCGCACCAGGCCGTACAGGCGAGCGAGGTGGCTTTCGTAGTCGCGCTTGAGGGCGCTGCGCAGCACCTGCTCGGCTTCACCCTGGGCACCGACCTGGCGCAATTGCTCGGCATAGGCCAGCACCAGCTGTGGCTCCTGGCGCTGCGCCGCGGTCAGCTGCTGCCAGGCGCGTTCCAGCGACTGGCGAGCGCTTTGCGAATCCTCGCCACGGGTGGCCGCCAGGCTCAGGTTCTGGCCCCAGGCACGCTGCTCCAGCGCAGCAAGCTCGCTGGCCGGGAGCACCTTGCTCTTGCGCAGGTCGGGCAGCAGGCGAATCAGTGCCGACCAGTCGCCGCGCTCCAGGTACAGGCGCTGCAGCAAGCGCAGCACCTGGGTGTTGTGCGGGTGGCGCTCCTGCATGGCGAGCAGGGTTTCCAGCGCGCCATCGCTTTCGCCGCGGTCCATCTGCAACTGCGCATGGGTCAAGGCGATGGCCAGTTCGGCCTGGGGTTGGCGCTCCAGGGCGCGCTCGAGCAGGTCGTTGCTCTCCTGCGTGCGGCCTTGTTCGTTGGCGGCGCGGGCCGCACCCAGGTAATACAGCAGCGGCTGGCGTTCGGCCTCGGCGGCGCGGCGCAGGTGGCGCTCGGCGCTGGCCCAGCGACCTTCGGCAAGGTCCAGCTGGCCCTGCTCGATGGCGATGCGCACGCGCCGGCTGCGGTTGCGCCGCGACCAGGGGTTGACCACGCCGCTGGAGGTCAGCACCAGGCCGACCAGGTAACGCAGCAGCCACAGCACCGCGACGATGGCGACCAGCGCGGCGAGCGCGGCCCACAGCCCGGACTGGTAGCGGAAGCTGCCATACGACAGCAGCACGTAGCCACTGTGCTTGGCCACCGCGATGCCCAGCGCCGCGGCGATCACGATCGCCAGCACCGCCAGCAGGTAGACACGCTTCATGGCTTGCCCCCTTCGCTGTCGGCCGGCAGGTGGCGACGCTGGATGTAGGCCTGCACCGCGGCCAGGCTCTCGCTCAGGTCAGGGGTGACCACCGAGACCGGCTGCTCGGCCAGCGCATTGAGGCTGTCGAGCATGGCCTTGCTCTGCGCGTTGTCGGCGTTGAAGTTGGCCAGCAGCACGCTGCGCGCATCGTCCAGGGCCTGGGTGTAGACCTTGGCCTCGCCGTTGAGCGCCGCCCACTGGGCCTGCTCGATGGTCAGGCTCAGGGCCAGGCGCAACTGGTTGAGCGACTGCCCGGCCAGCAGCGGGCGCACATTGTCGTCGGCGTCGAAGTCGATCTGGAAGTACTTGGAGATCTCGGCCCACCACTGCGACAGGCGGCTGGCGCCATCGCCATCGGCGGTCAGGGCACCGAGCGCATCGGCGTTGCTGTCGAATTCAGGCGACTGGGCACTGAGCTGCTGCACCAGGTCGCGCTGGGCTGCCAGCTTGAGGAACAACCCGGTGCGGTCCGGTTGCTGGGTGTTGTTGAGCGTTGCCAGGCTGCGCGCAAGCTGCTCGCGGGCGGCGTAGGCGCCCGGGTCGCTCTGTTCGCGCAGGATCTCGTCGGCGCCTTCGACCAGTGCCTTGGCACTGGTGATGTCCTGCAACGCCGAGAGGCGCAGGGTCGCCAAACGCAGCAGGTGCTCGGCCTCGGCCAGGCGCCACTCCTTGCGGCTCTCGCCAAGCACGGTTTCCAGGCGCTGGCTGAGCCGCTGCTGGTCGCCTTGCAGTTGCGTCACCAGGCGGCGGCGGTCTTCCAGCTCGCTGGCGGCCGGCAGGCTGGCCAGCTGGGCGCTGATCTGCTGTTCGCGCTGCTGCAGCGCCGCAGCGCGCTGGCTCAGCGCCTCCAGGTGCTGGCCCTGGTTCACTTCACTGCCTTGCAGCTGCCGCACCTGCCAGACACCCCAGCCGCCTACCGCCACCCCAGCGGCGCCCACCAGCAGCGCCAGCAAGGCCAGGCCGCTGCCAGAGCGTTTGGCGGGCGGGGTGGTAACCGGTTGCGCCGGCTCCTGGGCCGACGGCTGATCATTGTTCGACAAGACAGTTTCGCTCACGTATCCATCCTTTGCATGGGGGCGCACCGCTCTGAGCTTAGCGCCTTAAGAGGCAGGTGCAGCGCTGCGCTGCACGGCTGCCAGCAAGGCCGTGGCACTGGCACCACGGCAATCCACAACCTGTTGGGCCCCTGCGGCCCGGGCCTGTTCGGCCACCCGCGGGCTGGGCACGAACAACGCAAGCTGCGCCAAGCGCGGCCAATCGGCACCCGCCAGCTGCTGCAAGTGTTCAAGACCCTGCCCACTGCTGACCACCAGGCCATTGAGGCGTTCCGCTTCGATGCGGCGCAGCAACGTGCCCTGCGGGTAGTTCGGCAGGCAGCGGCGATACAGTTCCAGATAATCGACACTAGCACCTTGCTCTGCAAGACGCTCGGCCAGCAGTTCACGACCTCCGACACCGCGAACGATCAACGCCCGCGGCGCGGCAACGGCCACGGCCTCTCGCAGCGCCGGCAGGGCCAGCAAGGCTTCACTGTCATCCCCCTGGGCAGGGCAGGCCACTTGCAGGCCCGCCTCCTGCAGCACCGCCGCCGTCGCTTCGCCTACGCTGAACCAGCCCTTTGCCGGGGGCTGCAGCGCGTTTTGCGCCAGATGCTCGAGAAGCAGCCTGGCGGCCGGCTTGCTGACCACGATCCGCGCCTGGTACTGCCCCAGCGCGGCCAGCGTCTGACGCTGCGGCGCATCCAGCTCGACCGGCTCGATGGCCAGCAACGGCAAGCTGCTGCTGGCGACCCCGGCGGCGGCAAGGCTCTGGGCCAGTGCCGCGCAATCATCGGCGGGGCGTGTCAGCAACAGCCGCCACTGGCTCACGGATGCCCGGCCTCGCCGTAGACTTCCTTGAGGATGGCCTCGGCGCCCTGCCCCAGCAGGTCTTCGGCAACCTGCACACCCAAGGCTTCGGCGTTGCTGCGCGGGGCGCGGGCGTCAGCCACCAGCAGGGTGCCGCCGCTCGGCTGGCCGACCAGGCCACGCAGCCACAGCTGCTCGCCTTCGAGCACGGCGTAGCAGGCGATCGGCACCTGGCAGCCGCCATTCAGGCGCTTGTTCAAGGCACGTTCGGCCACGACCCGGTCGGCGGTATCGAGGTGGTGCAGCGGCGCCAGCAGGGCGTGGATCTCGCTGTCGGCGCTGCGGCATTCGATACCCACCGCGCCCTGCCCGCCCGCCGGCAGGCTGTCGTCGACGCTGATGCTGTCGGTGATGCGCTGCTCGAAGCCCAGGCGGATCAGCCCGGCCGCCGCGAGGATGATCGCGTCGTACTCGCCGGCATCGAGCTTGGCCAGGCGCGTGTTGACGTTGCCCCGCAGGAAGCGGATTTTCAGGTCCGGCCGGCGCGCCAGCAGCTGGGCCTGGCGGCGCAGGCTGGAAGTGCCGACGATGCTGCCTGCCGGCAGGGCATCGAGGCTGGCGAAGTGGTTGGAGACGAAGGCATCGCGCGGGTCTTCGCGCTCGCAGATGCAGTACAGGCCCAGGCCTTCGGGGAAGTCCATGGGCACGTCCTTCATCGAATGCACGGCGATGTCGGCTTCGTTGTCCAGCAGGGCGGTTTCCAGCTCCTTGACGAACAGGCCCTTGCCGCCGATTTTCGCCAGCGGCGCATCGAGCAGCTTGTCGCCACGGCTGACCATGGGTACCAGGGTGACCAGCAGGCCAGGGTGCGCCTGCTCGAGGCGGGCTTTGACGTATTCGGCCTGCCACAGGGCCAAGGCACTTTTACGGGTGGCAATGCGGATTTCGCGAGTGGACATGGAGCGCCCCAATGCTTAGGAATGCCGCCGATGATAACAGCTCCGTCGGCGCCTGTAGGAGCGGCCTTGCGTCGCGAAAGGGCTGCGCAGCAGCCCCGGGCCATATGAGATGAAGCATCAATTCTGGAGCTGCTGCGCGACCCTTTGCCGACACAAGGCCGCGCCTGCCAAAGGTGCGCAGACCCTGTTCAGAGGGTCTGCATCATCTTGCGCACGCCCGCCACGTGCCGGCGGCTGACGGTCAGGGCGTCACCGTCCAGGCCCTTGAGGTACAGCTGGAAATGCCCGAGCGGCGTGCGCTGCAGGCGTTCGATCCGTTCGCGGGCGACCAGGGCGTTGCGGTGGATGCGCACAAAGCGATCGCCGAACTCGTCCTCCAGGGCCTTGAGCGGCTCATCGAGCAGCACCTCGCCGGCTTCGTGGCGCAGGGTCACGTACTTGTGGTCGGCGATGAAATAGATCACCTGCGGCAACGGGATCAGCTCGATGCCCTTGCGCGTGCGCGCACTGATATGGCTGCGCGGGCCGCCGCCTTCGCTGCCTGGCCGGGTCAGCGCGGCAAGCTGGCCACGGTTGGGTTTTTCCGCTTTGCGCAGCGCATCGCGCAGCGCCTGGGGCTGGATCGGCTTGGTTACATGGCTGAGGGTACTGTCCTTGAAAGCCTCGGCACCGTATTCGTCGTCACCGGTGCAGAACACCACCGACGGCGGCGCCTCGCGTTCGCACAGGCGAGCCGCGACCTGCAGGCCATCCAGGCCTGGCATGCCGATGTCCAGCAGAACTACATCGGGCTTGTGGCTTTCGATCAGTGCCAGGGCCTCCTCGCCGTTGGTGGCGCTGGGCTCCAGCACGGTGTACCCCTCCAGTTCCCCGAACAACCGCGTCAGGCGTTCACGGGCTTGGGGTTCATCATCAACGATCAGGACATTCATAATTGCTCTGGATTCCTGAGTGAGTCTCGCACAGGTATAGCGTAGACAGATGCAGGTCGAGCGACACTGCGGTCACGCTCTAGACCGATACGAAGGCCAAAGATTCACTGAGCCGGCAGATTCACTGCCAGTCCTTTGTCCAACTGTAGACGGTCCGTGGAACACTGCCGTTCAATCG
>NZ_DJTF01000170.1:0-8102 GCF_002438125.1 Pseudomonas sp. UBA6315 | reverse complement strand
ACTTTTACCCGCGTTTTGCGGGACTTTAAAGGCTCATTCGCTTATTGAATGGGCCTTTTGTTTTTTCTGCTCCCCTCAAAAATTTCGCGCCGATTGGCGGCAGGCATTTTCGCTTGCATAAAAATATTACTCATATAATATTTCGATCATCATATTTTGATCGGTGATTGCCGCCATGAGCGACAAGAAGAGCAGAACCCGCGAACGCATCCTTGAAGCTGCACGCAGTGCGTTGATCCAGCATGGCCCGGCCGAGCCCAGTGTCAGCCAGGTGATGGGCGCCGCCGGCCTTACCGTCGGCGGCTTCTACGCGCACTTCGAAAGCAAGGACGAGCTGATGCTCGAAGCCTTCCGCCAGCTGCTCGGCGAGCGCCGGGCCTTGCTCGCGCAGGTTGACCCCAGCCTCGATGGCGCCGGGCGGCGAGCGTTGGCGGGTGCCTTCTACCTGTCGCGCAAGCACCGTGATGCCGAGGTGCATGCCTGCCCGCTGCCCAGTGCGCTGAGCGAGATGCAGCGCCTGCCCGAGGCGTTTCGCGAAGTGCTGGCCGAACACATCGAGCTGATGACTGCAGCGATGGTCGATCGCCCCGAGGATGCCGACAAGGCCCTGGCCGACCTGGCCCTGATGATCGGCGGCCTGGCGCTGGCCCGGGCCCTGGGCGCCGGCGAGCTGTCCGACCGCATTCTGCGCGCCGCCAAATCGGCGGTTATCTGAACCTGTGACCTTGGAGCAAGGCGATGACTACCTTGAGCTGGATTCGTGGCGTCAATGGCACCCTCGGCCACCTGGCCCCCGAGCATGTCGCCGGCAAGATGCGCCGGGCGTTCATGACACCGCGCAATCTGCCGCCGCGGCAGTGGGAGCTGCCACTGCTGGCGAGCGCCGAGCGCATCACCTTGCGTTTCGGGCTGTCCGCCTTGCGCTGGGGCCAGGGGCCGACGGTGTTGTTGATGCATGGCTGGGAAGGGCGCCCCACCCAGTTTGCCGCCCTGATCGACACACTGGTGCAGGCCGGGCACACGGTGGTTTCCCTGGAAGGCCCGGCCCATGGGCGCTCCCCCGGGCAGCAGGCGAACGTGGTGCTGTTTGCCCGCGCGCTGCTGGAGGCGGCGGCCGAATTGCCGCCGCTGCGAGCTGTGATCGGCCATTCCATGGGCGGCGCCAGTGTCATGCTGGCGCTGCAAATGGGGCTGCGCGCCGAGGCCGCCGTCAGCATCGCCGCACCGGCGCAGCTGCTGGGCGTGCTGCGCGGCTTCGCCAAGCACTTAGGGATGCCGGCGCGGGCCAGGGCAGCGTTCATTCGCCAGGTCGAACGGGATGTTGGCATTCAGGTCGCCCGCCTCGATGTCAGTGGCTATCAGCTGGAGATTCCGGGCCTGGTCGTGCATGCCGCAGATGATCAGCTGGTGGCCGCCAGCGAGGCCCAGTTGATTCACAAGGCCTGGTTCGACAGCCGCCTGCTGCTGCTGGAAGGGGGAGGCCACCAGCGCGTGCTGGCCGACCCGCGCCTGAGCCAGGCCGTGCTCGAACTGCTGGCCAGCAGCAGTGCCCCGGCCCGGCAAAGCGCCTGAACTTCCATTACACTCTGCCCCTTCACTGACTTGGGGAGCGGGCATGAGCTGGGACCTGGCAACGCCATTCATCATCGACCTGCGGGTCGGCAGCGAGGACATCGACGGCCTCGGCCACGCCAACAACGCGGTCTACGTCACCTGGCTCGAGCGCTGCGCCTGGCGCCACTCCCAGCGCCTGGGCCTGGACCTGGCGGAATACCGGCGCCTGGACCGGGCGATGGCGGTGGTGCGGCATGAGATCGACTACCTCGCCGCCGCCTACGAAGATGACGAGCTGCAGCTGGCCACCTGGATCATCGATTGGGACCAGCGCCTGCGCATGACCCGGCGCTTCCAGCTCAAGCGCCCGCGAGACGGCGTGACCCTGCTGCGTGCGCAGACCACGTTCGCCTGCATCGAGCTGTCCAGCGGCAAGCCCAGGCGCATGCCGGCCGAATTCATCGACGGATACGGCCCGGCGCTGATCGGTACCTGAACCGGCAGCGTTTTTTGCTAGACTGCCGGCTTTTCTCGCCGAGTCCCCGAAATGCAAATTGCCCTGGCCCCCATGGAGGGGCTGGTCGACAACATCCTGCGCGACGTCCTGACCCGAGTGGGCGGCATCGATTGGTGCGTCACCGAGTTCATCCGCGTCTGTGACCGCCTGCTGCCAGCCTCCTCGTTCGACAAGCTCGCCCCAGAGCTGCGCCAGGGCGCGCGCACGGCCGCCGGCGTGCCGATGCGCGTGCAATTGCTGGGCTCGGACCCGGTGTGCCTGGCCGAAAACGCGGCGCTGGCCTGCGAGCTGGGGGCGCCGGTGATCGACCTGAACTTCGGCTGCCCGGCCAAGACCGTGAACAAGTCGCGGGGCGGGGCGGTGCTGCTCAAGGAGCCGGAGTTGCTGCACGCCATCGTGCGTGAGGTACGCCGGGCGGTGCCGGCGCATATCCCGGTCACCTCGAAGATGCGCCTGGGCTTCGACAGCCCGGATGGCGCGCTGGACTGCGCCACGGCCTTGGCCGAAGGGGGCTCGGCGCACCTGGTGGTGCACGCGCGGACCAAGGTCGAGGGCTACAAGCCGCCGGCGCATTGGGAATGGGTGGCGCGGGTGCAGGATGTGGTCAATGTGCCGGTGTTCGCCAATGGCGAGATCTGGACCGTCGACGACTGGCGGCGCTGCCGTGAGGTCAGCGGCGCCGAGGACATCATGCTCGGCCGTGGGCTGGTGTCGCGCCCGGACCTGGCGTTGCAGATTGCGGCCGCGCGTGATGGCCGCGACTACCAGCCGCTGAGCTGGGAGGCGTTGCTGCCGTTGCTGCGCGAGTTCTGGCGCCAAGCCCAGGCCAAGCTGTCGCCGCGTTATGCGCCGGGGCGCATGAAGCAGTGGCTGGCGATGCTGACGCGCAGTTATCCCGAGGCGGTGGTGTTGTTCGCTGAGCTGCGCAGGGAAGATGACTGCGCGCGGATCAGCCGGTTGCTTGGGGTTGAGGTGCAGGCATTCGAGGAATGTGTGGCCTGAGCCTGCCCCATCGCCGGCAAGCCGGCTCCCACAGGTGCCCTGCGCAAATACCTGTGGGAGCTGGCTTGCCAGCGATGGGGCCACCAACTCCCTGCAAGTAAAAAAATTTTCGCGTGCCCTCTTGAAAGCCTTCTCCTGGACCCTATTTATTCAGTACGCGATGCCGAAGTCGGGTCGCGTAATGACTTACTTGCTGAATTTCAGGAGTTTATGACCATGACCAGTGCTTTCTCTCTCGCTCCACTGTTCCGCCATTCCGTTGGCTTCGACCGTTTCAACGACCTGTTCGAATCCGCGGCACGTAACGAGGCGGGTAGCAGCTACCCTCCCTACAACGTGGAAAAACATGGCGATGACCACTATCGCATCGTGGTTGCCGCAGCCGGCTTCCAGGAGCAAGACCTCGACCTGCAGGTCGAAAAAGGCGTGCTGACCGTGATCGGCGGCAAGCGCGAAAACAGCGCGACGGAAGTGACCTACCTGCACCAGGGCATTGCCCAGCGCGCCTTCAAGCTGTCGTTCCGCCTGGCCGACCATATCGAGGTCAAGTCCGCAGGCCTGGCCAACGGCCTGCTCAGCATCGACCTGCTGCGCATCGTGCCGGAAGAAGCCAAGGCCAAGCGCATTCCGATCAATGGCGACAAGCCAGCGCTGAACTGAGTTTGGCGTGATACGAAAAAGGGCACCTGCGAAGGTGCCCTTTTTTCGTTCAGTAATCCGCCGGCGCCTCCAGCAGCATCTGCCTGAACTCCGGCAGCGGCAGCGGCCGGCTGTGCAGGTAGCCCTGGTACAGGTGGCAGCCCAGTTGTTCGAGGAATTCAAGTTGCTCGGTCAGCTCCACCCCTTCGGCGATCACGGCCAGGTCCAGGCTGCGCGCCATGGCCACGATGGCGCGGACGATCTCGGCGTCGTTGGGGTCTTGCGGGGCATCGCGCACGAAGGTCTGGTCGATCTTCAAGGCGTCCACCGGTAGGCGCTTGAGGTAGGTCAGCGATGAATAGCCGGTGCCGAAATCGTCCATGGCGAAGCTCACCCCGTAGCGCTTGAGCTCGCGCATCTTGCTGATGGTGTCCTCCAGGTTCTGGATCACGATGCCTTCGGTAATCTCCAGCTTCAGCATGTGCCGCGGCAGGCGGTAATCGTCCAGGCTGCGCAACACCCGCTCGACGAAATCGTTCTGGCGGAACTGCCGCGGGCTGATGTTCACGCACAGGCTGAAGTCATCGGCATCGATCAGCCCGTCTTCGAGCATGCGCGCGCAGGCATCACACGCTTCGTCGAGTATCCAGCTGCCTACTTCGAGGATCAGGCCGCTTTCTTCGAGCACCTGTATGAACTGCGAGGGCGGTTGCTGGCCCAGTTGCGGGTGGTGCCAGCGCAGCAGCACCTCGGCGCCGACGATGCGGTTGTCGCGGGCATCCACCTGGGGCTGGAAGTGCAGGGCCAGCTCGCCGCGGGCCAAGGCCAGGCGCAGGTCGCTTTCCATGCGCAGGCGTTCGCTGGCGGCCTTTTGCATGGTGGTGTGGAACAGCTGCGTGGTGTTGCGCCCCGAGTCCTTGGCCCGGTACAGGGCGATGTCGGCGCGCTTGAGCAGGTCGGCCGGGGTGGCGCCGTGGTCGGGGATCAGCGCCACGCCGATGCTTGGCGTCACCTGCAGGCGCTGGCCATCCAGCGACATCGGTTCGGCCAGCAGCTCGCGCAGGGTGTCGGCCAGCTCGCGGACCTTCTGCTCGACCGACTCGCGGCTGCCTTCCAGGCCGCTGAGCAATACCACGAACTCGTCGCCGCCCAGGCGCGCCACGGTGTCTTCCAGGCGCACGCTGGCTTCCAGGCGTGCGGTGATGATCTTCAGCACCGTGTCGCCCACCGGGTGGCCGAGCGAGTCGTTGATGTGCTTGAAGTGGTCCAGGTCGAGGAACAGCAAGGCGCCGCGCAGGTTGTGGCGGCGCAGCAGGGCGATCTGTTGGCTCAGGCGGTCCATCAGCAGGGCACGGTTGGGCAGGTTGGTCAGCGGGTCGTGGTAGGCCAGGTGGCGAATCTGCGCCTGGGCGTTCTTCAGCTGGCTGACATCGCGGGCAGTCAGCAACAGGCAGTCGACCTCGTTGAGGCTGATCGGCTCCACCGACACCTCTACGGTGAGGATGTCGCCGCGCTTGTTGCGCCCGAGCATTTCCCGGTGGTGCACCCGGCCGCGCTCCTTGAGCTCGGCGAGCAGGGCGCTGCGCTGCTTGTCGTCGGCCCAGATGCCCAGCTCGAAGACGCTGCGGCCCACCACTTCGGCGCTGCTGTAGCCGGTGAGGCGGCAGAAACCATCGTTCACCTCCACATAGCGGCCGCTGTGGCGCTCGGTGATGGTGATGGCGTCGGGGCTTGAGTGGAATGCCTTGGCGAATTTCTCCTCGCTGGATTTCAGCGCCGCTTCCGCCCGTTGCTGCTGGGTGATATCGCGCAAGGTGGTGACGCTGCACGGCTGGTTGTCGACGGTAATCAGCCGGCTGGCGATCACGCAGGTCAGCGGCGAGCCATTGCGGTGGTTGACCACCACCGCGACATTGCTCAGGGCCTGCTCGCGGATGACTTGCTCGATGCGCCGGGCGCGTTCGATCGATTCGGCCCACAGGCCGATTTCTTCGGCCGTGCGGCCAATCACCTGGTCGGCGCCCCAGCCGAACGTCTGGGTGAAGGCTGGGTTGATCTCGATGAACTGCCCGGTGTCCTGGCGGGTGACGCAGATCGGGTCGGGGCTGACCTGGAACAGGCTGGCGAACTTTTCTTCAGAGGCGCTCAGGCGCAGTTCGCGCTCCACCTGTTCGGTGATGTCGAGCAGGGTGCCGGCCATGCGCAGCGGCGTGCCGTGCTCGTCGCGGTAGAGGCGGGCGCGGCTTTCGATATAGCGCGAGGTGCCGTTTTCGAGCTGCACCCGGTAGGTGATCTGGTAATTGCCGGCCGGCCCCTCGCGCAGGCTGCGATAGGCCTGGCGCATGGCATCGCGCTCTTCTTCCGGCACGCCTTCGAAGAACGAGTCGAACGATTCGTGGAAGGGGATTGGGTCCAGCCCGTGCAATTGCGCGGCCCGCGCCGAGCCATAGAGCATGCCGCTGGGGATGTGCCAGTCCCAGGTGCCCAGTTGCGCCGAATCCAGGGCCAGGTCCAGGCGTTCCTGGCTGTCCTTGAGCGCCTGCTCGGCGCGCTTGCGTTCGGAGGTGTCGACAAAGGTGCTGAGCAGGAAGGTCACCCCCTCCAGTTCGATGCCCTGGGTGCACAGGATGCCGTCATGCAGCTTGCCGTTGCTGGCGCGAAACTGCACTTCCATGGTCAGCGGGCCGCCGTTGGCGCGGGTCGCCTGGAGTATCTGCTGGCGTTGTTCGGGGTGCTCCCACAGCCCCAGCTCCAAGCTGGTCTTGCCGATCACGTAGCTGCCAGGCCAGCCGAACATGTCTTCGAAGTGCTGGTTGACCTCGAAGATCATGCCGTCGTGGCGGCGGGTCAGCAAAATGGCATTGGGGCTTAAGTGAAACAGCGTGGCAAAGCGTTTTTCCGAGTTGATCAGCGCGGTTTCCCGCTCGCGCTGGCGAGTGATTTCGCGGATCACCCCGATCATCTGGCGCCGGCCGTGGCGGTCGTGGGTCAGGCTGCCGTTGATTTCCAGCCAGTGCAGGCTGCCGTCCGGCCAGCGGATGCGGTGGCGCATGGCCTTTTCCACCGGTTCGCCATTGACCACCGCCTGGAACAGCTGGCGGGTGCGGGCGCGGTCTTCTTCGGGCAGCAGGTCAAGGTAGTCGATGTCGTTGGGCAGCGGGCGCTGCGGGTCGAAGCCGAACAGCGCCTGGGTACCCCGCGACCAGCTGATCCGGCCGGTCTCGATATCCCACAGCCAGGCCCCCAGGCGCGCGCCGTTGAGCGCCGCCAGCAGCTGCGGGGCGTTCTGCCAGGCTTGCTCGGACTCCTGGGGGTCGGCCGCCGGGATACGCGGCAGGCGCGGAAAGCGGTTTGCTGATTTGGGCATTGGTACCAGACCTTTGGCGTTTGACGCGTCCTTGAGTTGGTGCCGTGCTGACGACCGGTCAGGCGGACCCTGCATGGCTGTCGAGCAGGGCCATGAAGGCCCTGGCCGCATTCGATAGCGTTCGCTCCGTGTGCAGAATGTAGCCTAGCTGGCGCGACAGCTGTATGCCGGGCAAAGCGATGGGTGCAACCTGATCGTCGAGCATGGTGCGCGGCAGCACGCTCCAGGCCAGGCCGATGGACACCATCATCTTGATGGTTTCCAGGTAGTTGGTGCTCATGGCGATATTGGGCGCCAGGCCCTGGCTTTCGAACAGGCGCTGGACGATGTGGTGGGTAAAGGTGTTGCCGCCGGGAAACACCGCCGGGTGGCGCGCCACGTCAGCCAGGCTGACCTGCTGATTGCTGGCCAGCGGGTGTTCGGGGGCGGCGACGAAATCCAGGGCGTCGTCCCACACCGGCACGGCCTTGACCAGGTGATGGGGCTCGGGCGCGAGGGTGATGACGGCAATTTCAGCACGGCCATGGAGGATTTCGTCGTAGGCCGCTTCCGAGTCGAGGAACTGAATATCCAGCGCCACCGACGGGTACTGCCGGGTAAAGGCGCGCAATAGCGGGGGCAACCGGTGCAGGCCGATGTGATGGCTGGTGGCCAGGGTCAGGCGGCCTGCCACTTCCCCGGTCAGATTGGTCAGGGCCCGGCGGGTGTCATCGAGCACGTTGAGGATCTGGTAGGCGCGCGGCAACAGGGCCCGGCCCGCTTCGGTCAGGGTCACTTCACGGCCCAGGCGATCGAACAGGCGCACCCCCAGTTGCTGCTCCAGCCCGGCAATGCGCTTGCTGATGGCGGGCTGGGTCAGGAACAGGCGCTCGGCGGCGCCGGAGAAGCTGCCGGTTTCGGCGATGGCGATGAAGGCGCTGAGGTTGGCCAGGTCCATGGGTCGAATTCCTGTTGGTTATCCAAAGCATAAAAATTATGAATTTGAGTTATTCAATCTATCGCCATAGCATCGTCCGTACAAGC